>CALVJC010000023.1 GCA_944331945.1 uncultured Bacilli bacterium | reverse complement strand
GCACCTTCCTTTTTTGTTTATCAATTTGTGGTCAACCTCAACAATTTTCCTGCAACTTCTTTTATTTTAACGCATTAAAACATAGAAAAAACAACCTTTTTGGTTGTTTTCATATTCTAATTGGTAGCGAGAGGGGGAGTCGAACCCTCGACCTTTCGGGTATGAACCGAGCGCTCTAGCCAACTGAGCTATCTCGCCATCGAACAAATTTATAGTACCATACATTTTTCATCTTGGCAACAGTTTTTTTGCTCGAATTTTGACGTTTTGGATTTATTTCTGATTTGTTTTCTTTAATTGTTTTATTTTCTTCGAAGCTTTTTTCTCTTCCAACTCCCATTCTCTTAAAAAGTTTTTGGCTCTTGCGATTCCATATTCTGGCGTGGTATGTTTTGAATAACGTAATTTTAAAGAAGTATAGGAAAGAAGACGCGAACGTAATTCCAAATCCGTTTGGTGAATCATCATGCATTTTTCTAATTCACTGGTATCAATATTTTTTTGTTCTAAAGTTTTACCCAGCTGGAATAACTCTTCTATATTTAAGTGATCACCATTCATAAATTCATCGAAACCAGAACAAGCTTCCGTGTTGTTAGTTCCATCGTGCGCATTCATAGCAATGATAATTCTAAGTCTTTCCATTAACTTCTCTTTCGCTTCTGTTCTTGTCATATTACTTCTCCTTTATGTTCTATTATACGAACACAAAATGAGGAAAGCAATTCTTTTCTTCTATTCTAAGAAATGTTATACTGTAAGTAAATTAGGAGGTATTTATGGTTTATTATACGACTTATTCTTCCTCTATTGGTGAGCTTTTGCTTTTTTGTGATGGACATCGTCTCATCGGACTTTTTCAAAGGGGACAAAAATATTTTCCCGAACAAATGATAATGGAAGCAGTCAAAGTAGAACATCATCCTTGTTTGGATCAAGCAAAGGATTGGCTTGAACGCTATTTTGCAGGACAAAAACCAAATCCATTGGAATTACCTCTTGAGCCCAAAGGTACTCCCTTTCAAAAAGAAGTATGGAATCTTTTATTAGAAATTCCCTATGGAAGTGTTACCACCTATCAAGAAATAGCCAAAGCGCTAGCCAAAAAGAAACATCTTCCTACGATGTCTTGTCAAGCGGTGGGTGGAGCGGTTGGACATAATCCTCTTTCTATTCTTATTCCATGTCATCGAGTCATCGGTAGCAATGGAGATTTGACTGGTTATGCTTTGGGACTTGAGAAAAAGAAATTTTTACTTACTTTAGAACAAGTTGATCTAAAAAAACGTTTTACCTATGCAAAATAATGCTGCTTTTCTTTTTCTTGTGTTATAATGTTATTAGAATAGAAGGTGTTAAATTTGCAAAAAAGAAGAAAGAAAAAAAGTATAGCTTTTATCCTCGTATTTATTGCTCTAGTAGCAGTTTTTAGTTTTTTTAAAGATGATATTCAATCCTTTGTAGAATCACTTGCGCCAAAAGAGTCTTATGCTCTTCCAGAAGAGAGTGAAACTTCCCCTACTTATCAAATCGATGATATTCCAGCTTATCAAGGGAATTCCTATGTTGTCTTGAACGACAATGAACCGAACTTTACAGAAACCGAT
Source organism: uncultured Bacilli bacterium (assembly GCA_944331945.1). Lineage (GTDB taxonomy): Bacteria > Bacillota_I > Bacilli_A > RF39 > UBA660 > Onthousia. The sequence continues at coordinate 5,502 of CALVJC010000023.1, read as the reverse complement.
TATACCACGAATGCTTTTGAGCAATATAGTGATTTGGATTCGCTTGGTAGATGTGGCGTTGCTTTCGCCAATGTTAGTCTTGAAACTATGCCGACCGAAGAGCGTGGTAGTATTGGACAAGTCAAACCTTCTGGTTGGCATACCGTCAAATATGATAATGTTAGTGGAAAATATTTATATAATCGTTGTCATTTGATTGGCTATCAATTAACCGGAGAAAATGCTAATGAAAAGAATTTGATTACTTGTACTCGGTCCATGAATACCGAAGGAATGCTTCCTTTTGAAGATGAAGTTGCCGAATACGTGAAGGAAACGGGAAATCATGTTTTATATCGCGTTACCCCTATTTTTGAAGGAGATAACTTACTAGCGACCGGTGTAGAAATGGAAGCCAAGTCCATCGAAGATAATGGTGAAGGAGTAAAATTTCACGTTTTTGTTTATAATGTCCAAGCAGGTATTACCATTGACTATAAGACAGGAGATAGTTCTCTAGCACAATAAAAGAAGAAACCCATTCTTCTTTTTTCATTTGATAATCACCCCTAATAAAGAAATAAAATCAAGGGCTTGCTCTAACGATACAGCACAGCCTTTTAAATCTTTGGGCAATACCTTGATTCCTTCGATTTGACAATGAGAAAGATCAAGTCCTTCTAAAGAAGTCTGATAAAAGTCCGCTTTCTGTAAAGAACAATCTTGAAACTCTGTTTTTTTCAAAGTAGTACCACTGAAACTCCCCTCTTCAATATGACAGTTTGAAAAAAGAACTTCTTTTAATTTGGCATCATTGAAATTCGCATAACGCAAAAGACAATTTTCAAACGTTATTTTGGTACCATTTACTTCGACCATATTCACGCCAATCATTTTGCAATCTTGAAATGTTAAGTTTTTAAAACCATTCTTCGTAAAAGTAGCATTGGAAAAGTCACAATGAAGAAAGGTACAATGAGAAAAGTCCATTCTCGTCAGATCGGCTCCGATAAAATCAACTTTTTCAAAAGTACAATGATCAAAAGAAGCCCATAAAATATCTTTGGGGAAAGAACAAGAGGAAAGATGTCGATAAGAATAACTTTCTTCTTCTTTGATTTCTTCTCTAGTTAACGCTTCCATTTTCATAATTATACTGCTCCTTTTGCTTTACTCTCGCTTTATTTTCACTGATACTATCTTCTAACAGGTCTTGGATTGCCAAAAATTGTTCATAAGACTCTGTTACTTCCGCTTTTATGCCTAGAAAAAGAGCATAGAATTCTTGCCATTCTTCCTTAGAGCAATAAGGTTTGACCTTGTTTTCTAGATCTTTTTCCTGATCTTCTAACTCTTTTCTACTCTGCTCTAACATCTTTCCAAAATACTGAACTTCTTTGGTTGTATCAAATAATTCTTTTTGATAATCTTCATAAAAAGCTATTTTTTGCTTTTGATAAAAAGGTTCCTTCATTGTTTTTAATTGTTCCAGCAATAAATAAGAAAGAAGAGCGGTATTGGCAAAGGAAGGATCTTTTTGGAACCGTTTGGACGTCATAAATAACAAAAAGGTAAGAACCAGTTGTTTTTCTTGCTTTTTAAAATTCCATTTTATTTGTTCTTGATATTTGATGTTTTGATACACTAATTTTTGTAATTCTTTACTGGTTCTTTGAAGATTTAATATTGTTTGATGATTTCTCTTCGCTTCTTTTTCTTGATAAAGAAGAAGATTTGTTTTTTCTTCTTTTTGTTTTTCTCCTTGATAAAAGTCTTCTGTTTGCAAATTCAAAAACTCTGTAACAACTCTTTTTTGCTTACTAATTTCCTCCACATGCTGAAAAAGATGGCGAGGCATTGATATCTCATCCTCTTCTAAGGGAGAAAGTTTTAAAAATTGCGTTAATTCTTCTTCATATTGATCTAATTCCACTAGAATAGAAGCACTCCCCTTTTCAAGAGCGCTCAACTCTTTTTTTGTAAAAGGACGGATCGCTTCTTCTGACACGTTTGTTTTTACTTTTTTCATTATTGTTTGATATTTTTTCTTTTCTTCTTGAATAAAAGTAAAAAGAAATTGATCTAGGGTTATTTTTTCTGGTCTCATTTCCATCACGCTTTTCATTATAGCGAGTTTCCTTTTAAAGTTCAAGCAAGGAAGAGAAAATACGATAAATTTTTATGCCTAATTTTTGAGAAAAAGGATAAGAAATGTATTTCGGAAGATGTTCTTTTTCGAAGGAAGAAACAATTTTTTTGGCAAGAGGTTCGAAGTCTTTTTCTTCCAATAAGTTAAACATTTTCTGTTGCTTTTTCGTCACTTTTTCGGCTTCTTGATCGTTAAAGTACATATCTTTTTCCTTGTTTAAGATCATATAATCATTAAAACCTGTTTGATAAGCGCCTGGCATAATTAAGCATAGATCTACCTTAAGCTGTTGCATTTTCAACTCTTTTTGAATGGTTTTCCCTAATGCATAAAGACTTAATTTGGTTGAAGTATAACTTCCAAGATAAGGTAGTGGTAAGAAAGCAGCCATGGAAGAAGTCAAAAAAATTTTTCCTTTTTGTTTGGTGATCAAACATCTTCTTAAATACTTTTGAAGGACTCTTAAATTTTCAAAGACATTGATTTGATAGTTTTTTTCTAAGCGATTCAAATCAATTTCTAACATACTTCCTCCTTCGGCAATTCCTGCTTGTAAGATAATGGCATCAAAATCCATCGTATCCATGATTTGGTAATCTTCTTCTTTTCCTAAGCGAAACAGAACAGGAAACAAAAATACGTTATCTTCCATACTTTTTTTCTCTAGTAACGCTAACTGTTCTTTTTTATGTACTCCTGCATAAACAATATGGCCTCTTTTGGCTGCTTCTTTGGCAAAGGCATAACCTAGACCACTATAAGCACCTGTTATAAATATTTTCATTTTTATCACCCTTTTTATTATGTCCCAAAAAAGAAAAAAGACTCCCTTTATTTGGAAGTCTTTGCAATATGAAAGGATACCCCTTTCTTTTCATTTTTGATTGTAATATCATAACCCATCATATTTAACGTTTTCTTTACTATGGATAGACCTAATCCAAACTCTCCTTTGATACCTTTTCGGAACGGAGTAAAGATTCCTTCTAGTAACGTGGGGTCAATGTTTGGACCATCATTATATAAAGTTAAACGATTGTTTTTGGCAGTTATTTTTATGGTTTTTTCAGCATAGCGCATAAAATTCGCTAATAAATTGTCTATAATGGTTTCCCAATGCTCTTCAGTTCCATAGAATTTACTATTTTTATCAATGTTAACAATAAATTCAATGTCTTTTCTTTTGAATTTGAACTCTTTAATAGCATGAGAAACAATTTTATTTAAATCAATAAGAGTAAGTTTTATATTCATATTATCTTTCAGGTAATCTAGTTTATTCAAATAAAGAAGTGAATGAACTTTGAATTCTAGTTTATCTGTTTGCTCTTCAATGACAGCCATAGCACTATCGGCATCTTCGATCTTGTCATTGTAAGCTTCGACATAAGACTTTATTACGGTGAGAGGTGTTTTAAAGTCATGTGAAATATTTTGATACATTTGATTGCGGTATTCTTCTTGGTTTTTTAAAGAAATCCGCATGTCTTCCACAGCAATTTCCAAGGATTTCATTTCATCATCCACAGAAAATTCTAGTTTATGATTAAAGTTATCATTATCAATATTATCAATCTTTAATTTCAGCTTTTCTACCTTTTTTACAATAAAACTGCTCCAAAGGATCAAAACAAGAGAAATAAAGAGGAATGTTAATAATACTACTGGTAGAATGGCGTTTAAAATATCCGCCCTGGTTTTCGTCATATAAGTATCGTTGGTTAAAGCAATTTTGGTAACATTATTATTATGGAGTGTGTAATAATAATAGGTTTGGTGTTGGTAAATAAATTTTCCATAATCCTTTGTGATACGGGTCATAATTTCATTCACATCACGAAATGGAATGATATCATGAATGTTATCACTATAGGCAACGGTATCTCCTATCTGATAAAGATAAGCGATTTCCGTTGTTATTAAGTCTTCATCAATATCGGATTGAACAAATTCAAGAGGTTCTCTTAAGTAATTATAGATATTTTTTTCTATGATTGGAAGTACGACCTGGGGTAAAACGATGCCTAACATTAGTAAGACGACTGCAAAGATAAACACAATTAAGATTAATAATTGATGACTTAATTTTCCAGCAAATCTCATTGTGATAACCTATAACCATATCCATATACGGTTCCTATGTTTAATTTTGGCATTTTTTTGCGTAGTCTTCTAACGAGGTCATCAACGGCTCGATCTGAGCCAAAGTAATCGATTCCCCACACAGACTCTAGGATCTCTTCACGAGAGAAGGTTTTGTTAATATTTTGTACAAAGAGTAGTAAAAGATCAAATTCCAAGGTAGTAAGTTTTATTTCTTTTTTGGAAAGGGTTACTTGTCTTCTATCTACATCAATTAGATAATCTAGATAAGTAAGTGTATCGCTTTCTTTCTTTTGGTATACACGTTTTATAATATTGTTTACTCGTAAGACTAATTCCTTACTCGAATAAGGTTTCGTTATGTAATCATCGCTACCTAACTCTAGGCCTAAAATTCGATCTAGGTCCTGATCTCGTGCGGAAGTAAATAAGACCGGCACATCAGGATATACGTTTCGAATTGCTTTGATTACATCATAACCATTGACATCATCTCCTAACATAATATCAAGAATCCAAACATCGACAGGGGAACCAATATAATTAATGGCATCTGCGCCTTTTTCAAAACAAGTTACTTCGTACCCTGCCTTTTCTAAATACATTTTTACAACAGCTTGTAAATCAAGCTCGTCTTCTACAAAACATACTTTGTACATAAATGATCACCACCAATAGTATAACACTATTTTCTTGTTTTTTCTATTTATCATCTCCTCGAAATTATTTTCTAGTTAAGGTAGCTTATTTTTTCTTTTGAATCATCTATCACTCTCCTTTCTTTACAAATCCATCATACTGAAAAATTTTGGGAGAACAATCAATGATTTATGGGAAATTATGGGAAAAGAAAAAAGGAATTATGCTTCTTCCTCGTAGCTACCAAATGACATGCTTGTATCAATTCTATTATTTTCGTATTTATATTCTTTTACTGTCTTTAAAATAAATCTAACAATATTAGAATGGCTATTTTCGTTTTCATCCACTTCGCCAACAATTATTATTTTATGCCTAAAAAAGTGAATCTGTGGATAACACATTTTCACTTTTTTTCTTACAAGTGTTTTTTCACCGAAACTCAAAATCTATACTAACACCCACTCTAAATGTGAACTAGGAAAAAATGTATATTCACGCTTACGCTTTGATTGAACTTGCAAAACATTATAAAGTATCTATTAATTAGCTTTGTGGTGAAACAACAAAATTAAAAATCAAATAAATTTTTAATATTGAATTGTCTTTTCAATTAATATTATATATATCAC
>CALVJC010000022.1 GCA_944331945.1 uncultured Bacilli bacterium | reverse complement strand
TCCAGCATACATCACATATAGTCCTTATGTAAGTTACAGTACCCTGTGAAATTTGAGTAATGTTTATTTCAATGAGTTAATTACTCTCGTCTCCTAGTGTTACAGTACCCTGTGAAATTTGAGTAATGTTTATTTTGTAGTTAACGAAACTACATAAAAAGTTTGTTACAGTACCCTGTGAAATTTGAGTAATGTTTATTCCAGCATACATCACATATAGTCCTTATGTAAGTTACAGTACCCTGTGAAATTTGAGTAATGTTTATTTCCACGTTCACCAACAACAAAACTAAATAATGTTACAGTACCCTGTGAAATTTGAGTAATGTTTATTTTGTAAGTTGTGTGACATATTCGTTCTTTAGTTACAGTACCCTGTGAAATTTGAGTAATGTTTATTTCGGCGTGAACGTTGCTCCATTATCCCCCTGTTACAGTACCCTGTGAAATTTGAGTAATGTTTATTCCGTAATCATCAGCATCAATTTCTATTTTAGTTACAGTACCCTGTGAAATTTGAACAATAATTTAAAGAATAGGTAAACGAAATAAATTCAATTTTCTTTTTATAATAGGTAATGAGTGAAGTAATAAAAATTTGTTTAAATTGAAATATTTTATCTTACAAGATTCTCAATAATATAGTGTGCAATTTAAATTGATGAATTAAAGACCAATATAAACTGCAAAGCATAATAACGAATGGCTTGCGTAAAAGATGGAAATGTAAGAGTTGAAAATGTAAACTATAGATTAGAAGTGGCACAACGTTTAGGGTTGGAAGAAGTACCTATTGTTTTCGTTGATTCTATTGAAAACATTGATAATATCCCTTATAATAATGTAAAAACATTAGTAAAGGGTGAATATAATGGAAATGGAAATCACAGAGACATTGAAGTTGTTAGTGACCACGATGCGAGAGAATGGTTTATCGATGGAAACGGCAGAAATAATAGCGAGCAATTTAACAACGGACGAACAACGACAGGAAATGATCGATTATATCAACGAATGGTCGGATATAATAACAGACCATCAAGCAATACAATACGCCAGCAGAATAGTGTACAGAGCCAAGAAAAAAGATTAAATGATAATATTTCTAACCAAGTAAATGCCTTTAATTTAGGGAGAAATAATAATCTCAATACCCCTATTAATAAAAATAGCGATAGTAATTATAATTCTTTTTCAAAACAAGTTGATGAAGTTGTAAATGGTACATGGGATAAAAATAAGCATTTAACAGTATTAGAATATACTCCACAGGTTTTACAATAATTAGGTGCGAAGACTTACCAATAACACTTACTGCTAACAAACTAAAAAAGATACTGAATGATAGTGGTAATCAAAAAGGAGAATATCATGGTCTAGGTGAAATAGTAAAAAAATACCAGAATCAATTAATAGCTATGTGTTAACAACAGACTTACCTGATAATAACGATAGAAGTGTAATTGTTAGCATGAAGATTGATAGCAAAGTTTATATAGAGAACATTGAAGTGAATACAAATGTTGTGACAAGTGCATACGGAAGAAACAATTTCGATAGTTGGATGATTAATCATCAAAAAATGAAGATATTGTTTATGATAGTGATAGAAGTTTTATAAACGAAAAAACTTGATGCTATCTCAAGGCTACAATTGCCAAGCAACAGAATCAAGTTTTCTAGAGGTAACGTCCAAGGGCTACAATTGCCTAACGAGGTTCCCTTATCAACGAGTGATATTATTAAGAATACCAACTCGTTTTCTAATGATAATATACCGCAAACTGGCAAAAGTGTCAAAAATGCTACCTTGCCGTACTAAAGAAAAACCACTATAATAAAACTGATAGAAAGGAATGTTTGTTATGGTAAAGTTTTTCGCTTGCTTTTTTATGATCATAGACCATATAGGATGCTATTTCTTTCCTAGTGTCATATGGCTAAGAATACTAGGAAGAACATCAATGCCTTTCTTTGCATATGCCATTGCCAGAGGTTATTACTATTCAAAAAAGAAGGGGACTTTAAAAAGATATATCAAAAACCTTCTCCTTTTTGCTCTTATTTCTCAAATTCCATATTTCCTTCTTCATAATGAAGGAACTCTTAATATTGGCTTTACTTGGCTTCTATCCTTACTTTTACTAATAGAACTAGAATCAAAAGAACCTTGGATAAAACGTCTTTTAACAATCATAATTATTTGCTGTTTGCCTCTTATTTTTCCTATCAGCTATGGTCTTTATGGCGTCTTATTTCCCATTCTTTTATATGTTACCATGATTAAGAAAAAAGATATTCTTGCTGCTTTCTACCTTTCCTTTTTTCTATACTTGAGCTTTTTCTTACTTACAAACGGAAGCAATATCTACCAGATTTTTGCTACCATCAGCATACCGCTCTTAGCACTCGCAATAAAGTATGACAACAAAATAAACTTGCCAAAACGTTTCTTCTACATCTTTTATCCCGCTCATCTTATGCTTATCTATCTATTAAAACTTCTTCTTGCCTTGTAGAAAAAAGGAAAAAATACTATAATGAAAAAAGAGTAGGAGAGATAATATGATAACAATAAATTGTCAAAGTAGTATAAAAATAACAGGACAAAACACCCTTTATTTTGATCCATTACAAAGAGAAGAAAGTCACGATGCGGACTATATTTTCATCACTCATACCCATTGGGATCATTTCTCAGAAGAAGACATTTTAAAAGTAAAGAAAAACACCACCAAAATCATAGGCCCTCAAGACATCTTAGACCAAAGTCTTTCTTTAGGCTTTTCCCGTGACAATATTATTTTATTAAAGCCTTATGAAAAAAGGACCCTCGAGGGGATAGAAGTGAAAACGGTTCCCGCATACAACATCGGAAAAGATTTTCATCCGAAAGCTAAGGAATGGTTAGGCTATGTCATAACCGTAGAAGGGAAAACCTATTATATTGCGGGCGACACAGACGCTTTAGAAGAAAATAAAACCATTTTCTGCGATATTGCATTCCTTCCCATCGGTGGAACTTATACTATGACAGCCGAAGAAGCAGCCTCTTTTGCTAACGCCCTAAAGCCGCAGACCGTAATTCCGATTCATTATGGACTTGTTGTAGGGGATGAATCCGATTTGAACCTTTTTGCTTCTTTATTAAATCCGGAAATAAACTTAGAAATAAAAATAGGACCGAACGATTATGACAAAAGATGAAAAAACGCAGTTTACTCAAAAGCTTCTCGCATGGTATCAAAAGGAAAAACGAGATCTGCCATGGCGGAAAACCAAAGATGCCTACTGTATTTGGATCTCTGAAATTATGTTACAGCAAACAAGAGTAGAAGCCGTCATCCCTTATTATGAGCGCTTCTTAAAAACATTTCCCACGTTAAAAGACCTTGCAGACGCCGAAGAAGATTTGGTTTTAAAATTGTGGGAAGGGTTAGGCTATTACAGTAGAGCTCGAAATTTGCAAAAATGTGCCAAACAACTGATTGCCGAAGGAAAAACCACTCTTCCGAGTGATAGTAATGCTTTACAAAAATTACCTGGAATCGGAGAATATACCGCTGGCGCCATTGCTTCGATTGCATATCAAGAAAAAACTCCGGCTATCGATGGGAATGTATTACGAGTCATGACTAGAATCACCAAAGATGATAGTGACATTACGAAACAAGAAACCAAGAAAAAATATAAGCAATTATTACAAGAAATGATGGGCGAAGATCCTTCCAGTTTTACACAAGGCTTAATGGAAGTAGGGGCTCTTGTCTGTCTACCAAATGGGGCACCTTTATGTTCTAATTGTCCGTTTCAAACCCTTTGTGCCAGTCACCAAGATAATACTATGCTAAACTATCCCGTAAAAAAAGAAAAAAAGGAACGAAAAATCGAAGAGAAAACTATTTTTCTAGTGATGTTTGCCAATGAAATTTTAATTCAAAAACGTCCTGCCCAGGGCCTTTTAGCATCCCTTTATGAATATCCTAGTGAAATAGGACACTTAACCAAAGAGAAAGTCCACAAACTTTGGAATAGGCAGGGCTATCAAATAAAATCAATACAACTTCTTCCAAAAGCCAAACACATTTTTTCTCACCTAGAATGGCATATGATCGGATATATGATAGAAGTAGCAGAGAAAAAAGAAGGACTATGGGTCAAAAAAGAAGAACTTTTTCAAAATTATTCCCTTCCAAGCGCCTTTCAAACATATAGCAATATTCTAAAAGAAAACGTAGATACAACAAACATGTAATCTACTTTTCTTTTTCCTTTTTTGTTGTAATAACATCTTTCTTAATATGTAATTGGGAATAAACACAATCAACTTGCGAACAATTCTTAGCACTCATTCTTGACAACTGCTAACAAACGTGCTATTCTACTTTTTGTTAAGAGAATTTATAAATAGGAGAGTGATAATTGTGAAAAAGAAACAATTCAAAGCAGAATCAAAGAAATTATTGGATATGATGATTCATTCCATTTATACCAACCAAGAAATTTTCTTACGGGAATTAATCTCAAACGCCAGTGATGCTCTTGACAAATTATATTATCGTTCACTAACCGATAAGAAACTAAAAGTAAAAAAGGATGATTTGGAAATTAGAATCATTCCAGATAAAGAAAATAGAACCCTAACTATCCAAGATAATGGAATCGGAATGACCGAAGAAGAATTAGAAAACAATCTAGGAACAATTGCCAAAAGTGGTTCAGAACTCTTTAAAGAGAGTATGGATGAAAAAAAGAATATGTCAATCATCGGACAATTTGGAGTTGGATTTTATTCTGCCTTCATGGTAAGTGATAAAGTAACAGTAATCAGTAAATCCGTAGATAGTGACAAAGCATACTGCTGGGAATCTACTGGTGCTGATGGCTATTCGATCAAAGAAGTAGAAGACGCACCGCAAGGAACACAAGTAATTTTACACCTTCGCACCAATACCGAAGATGATAACTACGATGAATTCTTAGAATCTTATAGCATCAAACGTCTTGTCAAAAAATATTCTGATTACATTCGTTACCCAATTAAAATGAAAGAAATTGAAACGAAGAAAAAAGAGGGTAGTGATGAAGAAGAAAAAATCGAAACCGATGAAACCTTAAATAGTATGGTTCCAATTTGGAAAAAAGCGAAAAAAGATGTCAAAGACGAAGAATACAATGACTTCTACACGGACAAATTCTATGATTACGAAAAACCATTACGTGTCATCCGCAGTGAGGTAGAAGGAAGAGTCAGCTATCAAACATTACTCTTTATTCCATCTCATGCGCCATACAACTACTATTCCAAAGACTATGAAAAAGGCCTAGAACTATACTCGAAAGGCGTCCTTATCATGGATAAATGTAGTGAACTTTTACCAGACTACTTTAGCTTTGTCAAAGGACTAGTCGATAGTGAAGATGTTTCCTTAAATATTTCTCGGGAAACACTCCAAGAAAACTATCAAATTGAATCCATCGCCAAAAGCCTTGAAACGAAGATCAAAAAAGAACTCGAAAACATGCTTGAAAAAGATCGGGAAAACTATGAAAAATTCTATAAAGACTTTGGTATGCAACTAAAATTTGGTATTTATAGTACTTATGGTATGAAAAAAGATGTCTTACAAGACTTACTATTGTTTTACTCTTCAAAAGATCAAAAATATGTAACCTTAAAAGAATATGTAGACCGGATGAAAAAAGATCAAACCACAATCTACTATGCCTGTGGAGAATCGCTTGCTAAAATCGATCTACTTCCTCAAGTCGAAGCAGTGAAAGAAAAAGGCTTTGAAATTCTATACCTTACCGAATACATTGATGAATTTACTCTAAAAGCCATGATGAACTATGATGGTAAAAACTTCATGAATGTAGCGGATGAAAAACTAGACTTAGAAAGTGAAGAAGAAAAAGAAGCCTTAAAAGAAGCGAATGAAAAAGCCAAAGATATGTTCCAAGAAATGAAAGCGACACTAGGCGATGCTGTCACCGACATTTCCTTTACTCATCGCTTAAAAAATCACCCTGTATGCTTAACTAGCAAAGGAGAAGTTTCTCTTGAAATGCAAAAAGTATTACAATCCATGCCAAATGGAGAAAGCGTCAAAGCCGAAACCGTGCTTGAAATTAATGAAAACCATCCTATCGCTCTTAAAATGAAAGAACTCTATGAAAAGAAAGACAAAGAAAAATTAGAAGAATATACCAAAGTATTATATGCTCAAGCGAGATTAATTGAAGGACTATCCCTTGATAATCCAACAGAAATTAGTAACTTAGTTTGTGATTTGCTCGCTAAGTAAAAAGATTGAAAAGAAACGGAAGAAACGACAATTCTTTCGTTTCTTTTTTTGTATAGTGAATTTGGTGGTAACATGAAAATTTATATTGATGTTGTTTTCTTCATTAACTTTATGTTTGACTTACTTCTTTTGATTTCCGTTGGCTTAGAAAGAAAAATTGTTGCCAAACTCCGGCGCCTTTTCTTAGGAGCCTTGCTTGGATCCTTTAGTATTTTCTTTCTCTTTCTCCCTTTAAACTCCTTTACCTTATTTCTCTTAAAAGCCCTCATTAGTATATGTATGGTAATTGCTTCTTTTGGCCTTCCTAACAAACAATACTTATGGAATAATTTAAAAAGCCTCTATGGTAGCAGTATTATTCTAGGAGGTCTCATGTATGTTTTGAATATCCAATTTAGTTATAAACAAGAGGGCCTTCTTTTTTTTCACGATGGTACCAGTATCAATCTCATCATCATCATGATTGCTAGTCCCATCCTATTTTACCTTTATTTTAAACAACGGAAACGAAAAAAGAAAGAAGAAAACTATCTGCACAAAGTCGAAATCACTTATAACAATCAAACCACTTCCTTCCAAGGCTATTTGGATACCGGAAATACCATAACAGACCCCTACAAAAAAAGACCCATTATCATCATTCATGATCAAAAAAACACTCCACCCATCGAAAAATCGATCTTGGTTCCCTATGGAACCGTAGGCCACCGAGGACTTTTGCGTTGCATTATTCCCCAAACGTTGAAAATCGATGAAAAAGAAATGACCCAAAGAAAGTATCTGATTGGTTTCAGTGAAGAAGAAATTAATCTAAACGGTGCCAGTTGTATTTTACCTAGTTATTATTTAGAGGAGGAATAAAATGATATCTTTATTATATTTCATAAGCTTTTTACTAGAAAAAGGAAGTAATCTCTTTTATGTCGGTAGTAGTGATGTTTTACCCGAACCGCTTTCCAAAGAAGAAGAGGAAGCCTATTTAGTAATGGCCGAAGATGGTGACATCCATGCTCGCGATGTTTTGATCGAGCATAACTTACGTCTTGTCGTCTTTCTGGCCAAAAAATATGAAAACACCAAGGTAGATCTCGAAGATTTAGTCAGTATTGGTACCATTGGCTTAATCAAAGGAATCAACACCTTCAGTCGTGATAAGAATATCAAACTAGCGACCTATGCCTCACGTTGTATTGATAATGAAATCTTAATGTATCTTAGAAAAACAAAGAAAATGAAAACCGAAGTTAGTATTGATGCATCCCTTAGTTTTGATGCGGATGGAAATGAATTACACTTAGAAGACATTTTAGGAACCGATAATGATATTGTCACCAAAGGAATTGAAACCGAAAATGATAAAAAACGCATGATGGAAGAAGTCATGAAACTTTCTCC
>CALVJC010000021.1 GCA_944331945.1 uncultured Bacilli bacterium | reverse complement strand
TTCTTTTGTTTTAATTCATGTCGAATATATTGTAATACCTCTCGACCATCATAAGAAACAAGAGCATCTTCCCCATAATTTTGCAACGAAACCCCATTAAAAACGGCAAAAGCTGGAACTTGATGTTCTTTACAAAATTGCAATTTTTGTGTAACAGAATGAATGGACTCACCAGGCGAAACTTTTAAACGAACAAGAGAAGAATCAGGAGAAATATTTGGATCATCTTGAAAAGAAATCTTCGAAAAATCTACTTTTTCCTCTTCTTCAAAAAACGGATCCACTTTTTTCTCAACTTCTTTTAATTTTTGAGCCGCCGTCTTATGATCTTTTGTTTCCAAAAAAGCAGTAGGTAAGAAAGGATCTTTAGGAAAAGAACGAAATTCTTCCTTTAAAAAGGCCTGATTATAATAATTCGCATCTGTAAAAATCGCATATTGATAAGCACTAGGCCCATGCATATAACTAAATTGAAACTGTTTTGGACCATCCGCTAATTGAAACTGGGGATCTTCATCCACTACTCGAGCAATTGCAAGAAAGCTTTTTAAATCTTCTGGCAAATCCTGTCCATAATCTTTATGTTTATCAAAGGTTTGAATTACTTTTTGAATTTCTTGAAACAAGAAAGTCTCATTTTGATAATCATAGCTTTCTTTTTCATGAATTGCAAAAGAGGAAACCTGACCTCCTCTTCTAGTAAAGCGAAAATCATACCCTTTTTCTTGTAAACTCGCAAGAAGAGCTTTCACATAAGGCAACTGCTCATAAGAATACTCGAAAGAAAAATAAGGTCTTTGCTTTTTCTCTTCATGTCCCTTACAACAAGCAATAGTCTTGATTCCCTTTTGAAAACAATCCGTTAAAAGATTTTCTAAATTTTGATCTCCCTCCGCAAAATCATGAGCGGCCTTTTGATAATCTGTAATTTGCTCACAAGGAACCACCTTCCCAGTATTATAATTTTCCATAATTTTTCTCCCTTTAATCCTATGGTAGTGTGAATAGTTTCATGCACTACCACTTATTTTTCCTTTATATTTCAATAGATTTCCATATTTTTATTAATCACTCCTTTTTTGAAGTGCTTTTTTATAGAAATATCATTTTTATCTATCAAAAAATGACATTACTCGATATAATGTTTTTAGATACAAACAATACACAAGAATCGAGGTAATGTCATGTCTAAAATTATATCAGTTATTATTACTTTTTTAAATAGAATTAATAAATTTATTTGGAAAATTATCATTTTTCTTTCCAAATTTATTAAAGTTGATGAAATTTATCATCTTGATAATAAACCTGATGATATTAAATATCGTTTATTTCATGTTGATGATCCTGCTTTAATTGAACCTTTTGTTAAAATTGAACATAAAGATTACAAACAACTTATCAAAGATAATAACATTAAACCGATTAAACGGAGAAATGGTAAATCTATTTCTATTAATGTCAAATGCCCTTGTTGTGGTGCTCCTAAAGAGTATCTTTACGATAATACTGGTAAACAAACTCAATTTGAATGTAAGGTTTGTTCTTTCATTTTTTCTACTAATCCTAATAGGGAAAAAGATGTTGTTTTAAAATGCCCTCATTGTAAACACGTTTTAAATCATAGAGTATCTCGTGAAGATTTTGATGTATATGTTTGTAGAAATGACAAATGTCCTTTCTATCTTAAAAATAAATCTTCTCTAAACAAACATGATTTAAATCTTTATAAGAAAAATCCTACATTAATTAAACTTCGTTATGTTTATCGTAAATTTCATATTGATTTTCCGACTTTACAAAAAGATTATCGAGAATTTATCAAATCACCAATTGATTTATCTCGTGCTTACTCCTCTCAATATGTAATTGGTCTTTGTCTTACTTATCATGTTAATTATGGTCTTTCTTATCGTCAAACTGCATCTATTTTACAAGACATTCATGAAGTGTATATTTCCTATAAGACAGTTGAAAATTACTGCAAAGCTGCTTCTTCTATTATTCATCCTTTACTAGAATTTTATCCTTATGACTTGTCTGATACCATTGCTGCTGATGAAACTTATATCAAAATACTCGGTAAAACCAACTATATCTTCTTTTGGTTTGATTCCATCAAAAAGATTGTTACTTCTTATAGGGTTTATGAGAAACGGGATTCTTTATCCTCTATTAAAGCCGCTTATTCAACTTTAATCAAATATGATAAGTTACCGGACTCTCTTAAAGTGATTTCTGATGGCAATCCCATTTATAATGTTGCTGTAGAATATTGGTCTCAAAATGGTCTTCCTTTTCAACTTTATCAGGTCATTGGACTTACAAATCAAGATGAAACTTCTAAAGAATATAGAAGCCAAAAGCAAATCATTGAACGGTTTAATCGCACCTTGAAATATTACTATCGTCCTAAAGGTGGTTTTACTTCTCTTGATAATGCCAATTCTTACATGATCTTGTTTGCTACCTACAACAACTTCTTAAGACCTAACAAAACTCTTGGCTGGAAGACTCCTGTACAGCTTGATGAACTAAACGGTATCTCCAACATGCCCAATAAATGGATTCAACTATTGAATCTTGGTTATAAATATTCTGACATTTATTGTTAAGTTTTTTTAATTCAATATACTTAACTTCTTTTTATCATGCCTTTTTTTATTAATTCTATTGTCAAAGATCATTTTTCTATCTTTTTTTGATAGATTTATATCAAGATTTTCATCTTAATATCTTTTTCATCTAATGTTACTGGTTTTCCATAAAACTTTTCACACTATCATATTATTATACACCGTTTTTTAAATTTCAAAAATATTTTGATCTTTCTTTATTTTTTCTTTTCTAATAAAGCTAAATTTAGTATATCGCCAAACTTTTCAAGATAATTTTTCGTATGTGTAGTCATATTCTTCGGCAGTTTATTTATATTAAAATATTGTAATATCTTTGATTCATCATCATTTATCTTTAAGTTACCACGATACTTCTTTATAACAAAGATTGCAGTAATATCATATAATTTATCTCCATTTGGATATTCTCTATATGTATCTTTTCCAGATAAAACTTTTATCATTTTTAATTTTTCAATATCCAGATTGGTTTCTTCTTTTAATTCTCTTTTGGCCGTTTCTTCAAAGCTTTCTCCAAGTTCCATCGCACCGCCTGGAAACCCCCATTGATTATAGTCTGTTCTTAGTTGCATCAAAACCTCATCCTTTTCATTAAAAACTAACAAACCAACTCCCGCTGTCAAAATTGGATCATGGCCTACTTTTTCTCTTAATTTTTGAATGTATCCCATTTTACTATCCTAACTTTTCATATTCTTCATCACGAACCGGCTCACACCATTCATTAGAAGTCTCTTCCCCTGGAACCTCAATCGCAATATGGCTAAACCAAGAATCTTTTTTTGCCCCATGCCAGTGTTTCACATTTGCAGAAATGGTAACTACATCACCCGGTTTTAAACTTTGGGCCTCTTTTCCTT
>CALVJC010000020.1 GCA_944331945.1 uncultured Bacilli bacterium | reverse complement strand
TAATAGGCTTTTTATTAATATTAGTCGGAAGTATGATTGGTATTACGTATGCGGCTTTTTCCTATACCAAAACAGGAGAAAAAGTAAATACCATTACGAGTGGACAAGTCGTGATGATTTATACGGAGACAGATAATGTCATCAATATTAATAATGCGCTACCTACTAGTGATGAAGTAGGAATGGTACAATTAAGATCGGGAGAATACTTCGATTTTAATATTTCTAGTACGATTGTGGGAGATATGAATATCAACTATGAAATTAGTGCTAAAGATGTCACCGATAGTAGTGCGAGAAAGATTGATGGAAGATATATCAAATTATATCTAACCCAGTTAAATGGAGCGAGTGAAGAACCTTTAATGAGTCCAGAGACTTATCATGAGGAGACAGAAGCGAATGACTATACTGGAAGACCTGCTGGAGAGATGAGTTTATATACAAGCAGTATGAACTCCAGTGAAGATAATGATTATCGATTAAGAATGTGGGTCAGTGATGAATATAATCCGCAAGGAGATGGAGGAGGACTTGTTTTTAGTGTTCGAATTAATGTTTATGGATTATCAGGAGATGTTCCTCTACCAGAAACAACAAGAACGTTGTTAGCCAATAATCCATTACAAGAAGAAAAAGAAAACATGTTTAACTATACAGCGAGTGGAACTTATATAGATAACTATGAAAATTGGAATGAGTTAACAAATCCAGAATATGTTACGAATGGATTATATGCCATGGAAGATGAAGACGGAACAAGTTATTATTTTCGGGGAAGTAATGTGAATAACTTTGTCCAATTTGGAGAATATGAAAGTGATTATTATGTTTACCGATATGTTGATGACTGGGGTACATATGACTTTGTAACCCTAGATAGTTGTCAAGACTATGATAGTAATTGTAGTGAAAGTAATCGTGTATTAAAGTATAGTGCTGGGACACCTATGTACTGGCGAATTGTAAGAGTGAATGGTGATGGTAGTTTAAGACTAATTTATAATGGAACAAGTACGAGTGTGGAAGGAGAAGATTTAATGATAGGGCGTAGTGCATATAATCAAAATGTTATTGATCCAAAATACACAGGATATACATATGATCGTGATACCAATGAAACAGATTCTACGATTAAAAGAGAGCTTGAAGTATGGTATAATAGTATATTAGCAGGAACAAGTTATGATAGTATGATAACAAATGGAAGATTTTGCAGTGATAGTAGTGGTTATCAGTTAGCAAGTGCATATGGATTTGAATTCTACAATGATAGGTACCTATATGCTAGTAGTGAGCGATTAAGTCAAGTATATGCAACTCCCGCTTATGCCAAAGCAAATGCGCCTACCTTGATATGCCCAGCAACCAGTGAGAGTTATGGGGGGAGTTATCGCTTAAAAGTAGGGTTAATCACAGCGGATGAGCTAGTATTAGCAGGAGAGAGTTTTGGTCTTCAAGGAAATAGTTATTTATATCCAGGGGAAAATAATTCTTATTGGAGCATGACGCCGGGCGGCATCGGTGATAATTTTGATGCTTCTGTATGGTGTGCAGTTGCTTTTTTCGGCGACGTAGGTGTCTACACTTACAAAGCCGGCGCGCGCCCAGTCATTAATGTCTCTGCTGACAGCGTATTCACTTCAGGGGATGGAAGTGCTTCAAATCCGTATATTTTATCGTAAAAAAGAAAAAACGTAGCTTTTCAAAAGTTACGTTTTATAATATCGATAATAAAATCAAAGCACTATTATGAATAGCATGCATCATCATTGGAGTAAAGACGGTATCGGTTTTCTCATAAGAATAAGCAAAGAAGAATCCTAAACTTCCATATGGAATAATATATAAGAATTCATAAGGTGTGGCTGCATTTCCTATTACATGAAGTAGTCCAAAGATAAAACCAGAAATAAAGCAGAAAACCCATTTGTTTTTGAAGATTCCTCGAAATGCTTTTCGGAAGGTAATCTCTTCAATAATAGGAGCTAGTATTCCAGCGGTAATAAACATTAATAAAGGCGAAGCCCCAATCATCATTTGAACAGAAGTCTCATTAGCAGAGTTTTGTAATGGTGTAAAGCGAGCAATCAAGACATTAGATACCATCATAATAATCAGTCCAATAAACCAATATTTCAAACCGGTATCAAAGCATTCCCGAAAATTGGTTTTAAACTTTTTAAACTCTCGTATTAGCTCTTTTCGATAAATCAAGAATAACAGAAGGACTAAAATAACATCCGAAAAGGTACTAGCAATGACTTGATCTGCCATTGTAATATGATTAAGATCCATCCGGAAGAGAAATACTGCTAAATATTGCAAATAACTCGAAGCATAAAATAACACAACGACTAGAATTGCTTTGGCAATTTCTAATATTCTTTCTTTCTTCATAACATCACCTCTATCATCTTACCATGAATACTTAAAAAATAGTATCCTTTTATTGCATTTTTTCTTTCCGTTTGATATTCTGTAAGAAAGAATAGAAGGGATTTTTAAGGAGGGTAAGAATGAGTAAATTTGATCGAGACTATATTTCTTTAACAGAAGAAATACTAACAAAAGGGGTAGAAGTAGAGAATAGAACGGGTATTAATACTTTAAAAATTCCTAGTTATAATTTTGAATTTGATTTAAGAGAAGAATTTCCTATTTTACAGACGAAGCAAACCTTTTATAAGAATGCTATCATTGAAATGTTATGGATTTGGCAAATGCAATCGAATGATGTGCGGGAATTACACAAAAGAGGGGTTCCTATCTGGGATGAATGGATGGTGGATGAAGATGGAATCTACCGTATTTATGAACCAGTTACAAAGGATTATGATAAGGATAAAGAAGTCATAGTACTCGATCCCCTTAGTGTTCCTGTAAACAATCCTAATGGTAAACTAAGTCCAAAGTATGCTGATGATGGCCAAATTTTAACAGCAAAAAGTCTGATTGAGGGGAAAAATATTAAAGCTGCCAAATATTATGGAAAAGAATATGCATATACCATTGGAACGGCTTATGGCTTTATTACGGATCGCTATCAACATACACAAAATCTAATCGAAACCTTGAAAAACAATCAAAGCGATCGTCGCATGGTAAAAAGTTTATGGCAAGATGAATTCTTACGAACCGCCGTTCTTCCTTCTTGTGTTTGGTCTACCGAATGGGATGTTACGGGTGACACGTTAAACTTATCGGTTCATCAAAGAAGTTGTGATGTTCCTTTAGGCTTACCTTTTAATGTAACCCAATATGCAACATTATTAAAAATGATTGCGCAAGCAACCGATCTAGAAGCAGGAAAAATCAATTATTCTATTAAAGATGCTCATATTTATGTGAATCAAATCGATGGTATCAAAGAACAAATTCATCGTTATAAAAGATATCGAGAATTATTAACCAAGTACAAAGAACATTTATCTGAATTCGAAGATTACAAAAAATCTTTATACGTATTTATGGATGCTCTTGATAAAGTACCGAGTCTAAAACAAACGCAATATATCAAAGATTGTCAATTGGATCATAAAATTATTGATATTGTAGAAAGTAAGGAAAAACCATATTTATGGTTAGATGAAAATGTAAAAGACTTCTTTGCTTTTGACAATTCAAGAGAATTAAAACACTCTAAAGTCAAAAGTTATAAACATATGGGAAAAATTGATTTTCCGATTGCGCAATAAAAAATTTTGACAAATCAGCGAAAACTGTGTATAATGGGTATCAAGAAAGGAGTGGGAATGAAAAAATCCCACTCTTTCTTTTCGAAAAAAAGGAGGAGTTATGAAAGAGAAGATTGAAGAGTTATTACAAGAACCTCTGAAAGATTTAGATATGTTTGTTAGTGATGTCTATTATAGTGAAGAAGAGGGAATTAAAAGCTTAAATATTGAACTAGATAGTAAAGATATCATCGATGTCGAACGGATTACGGCAGCAACCAAACTTATCAATCCCTTAATGGATGAAAAAGGGTATGCCAATGATATTGATGTCTTAGATATCCATTCCAAAGAAAAAGGAGAGAACCAAAGTGAACAATAAAGAATTTTTAAAAGCGGTAGATAACATTGTGAAAGAAAAAAATATTGATAAACAAGTTGTCTATGATGCCATGCAACAAGCCTTAACTTCTGCTTATAAGAAAAACTACAATACGAAAAATAACAATGTAAAAGTTTTGATCAACGAAGAAACAGGAGAAATTAAAGTCTATTCTTATCTTACGGTAGTAGAAGATGATAAAATGACCAAAGAAGAGTATGAAGATTATTTATTCGAACACTATACGGATGAAGATGAGGAAGAAGAAGAAAAGACAACCGAAGAAACAGAAGGAGAGGAAGAAGCAGAAAAAGAAAAAATCAGTTTCTTTAATCCAGAATGTGAAATTAAACTTAGTGATGCTAGAAAAATAAACAAAAGCCTAAACCTTGGAGATACCATTGATACTGAAGTAACCCCTCATGATTTTGGGCGTGTCGCTGCGTCAACAGCCAAACAAGTTGTAGTTCAAAAAATAAGAGAAGCAGAACGGAATAGTATTATGGAAGAGTTTGGCGACAAACAAGATGAATTATTAGTCGGTACCGTAGCCTTAGAAGATACCGACAATTATTATATTGATCTTGGTAGAACCAATGGAATTCTTCCAAAAAAAGATATTATTCCTGGTGAAAAAATTGAAATGGGAAGTCAGATTAAAGTTTATGTTACCAAAGTAGATAACAATGGTCGTAATTTGTTAATTCTTTTAAGCAGAACCCATTATGGTTTTGTAAAACGTCTTTTTGAACTCGAAATTCCAGAACTATCGGATGGTACTGTGTTACTATACAGTGTTGCAAGAGATCCTGGAAACCGTAGCAAAGTAGCCGTTTATTCCGAAAATCCAAAAGTCGATCCAATCGGTGCTTGTATTGGAGAACGTGGTAGTCGAATTGCCCGCATCATTGAAGAATTACATGGTGAAAAAATTGATGTCGTTCGTTATGATAGCGATCCGGCTGTCTTTATTGCCAATGCCCTTTCTCCAGCCAAAGAACTAACCGTAGCGATTACGGATCCGAAGAAACAAGAAGCCCTTGTCATTGCCGATGGCGATAATTTCTCTTTAGCAATTGGAAAAAAAGGTTTGAATGCCCGCCTTGCCAGTCGTCTTACCCGTTATAAAATTGATATTAAAACAACGGCTCAAGCCCAACAAGCTGGCATCAATATCAAATCAGAATAATTGAGGAAAACATGAAACCAAGAAAAATTCCTCTTCGCACTTGCGTTGTCAGTGGCGAAAAATTAGATAAAAGAGAAATGCTTCGCATCGTCAAAACCAAAGAAGGTGACGTTGTAGTGGATGAAACTGGAAAAAGAAACGGTCATGGTGCATATATTAAAAAAGATATAGCCATATTAGAATTAGCAAAGAAAAAAAATAGTCTAGGAAGAAAACTAGAATGTACGATTCCGGATGCAGTTTATGAGGAGATTGAAAACATCCTAAAAAAATAAGAAAGAGGTGATGTTATGAATATTAAGGAATACGCAAGTGATACGAATCGGAGTGTGGAAGAAATCATCAAACATATGGAGCGTCTAGCTTTAAATTATGATGATTTGGATCGTATCTTATCGGATGATGAAATTATTTTACTCGATAATTCCTTACAAGATGAAGAAGACTATGTCAAAGACGAAATAGAAGAAGAGGAGAATGAATTAGAACAAGACTTTGCTCTTTCGGAAAA
The DNA here is from genome assembly GCA_944331945.1 of uncultured Bacilli bacterium. GTDB lineage: Bacteria > Bacillota_I > Bacilli_A > RF39 > UBA660 > Onthousia. Next base: position 2,089 of record CALVJC010000020.1, on the reverse strand, counting down.
AGCAGAGCAGATTGCTTATGATTCTCATTTGAATCTTGATCATGAAACGAAAAATGTAAGGGTGAAAAGTAAAAACAATCGTCCATCGGATAAAAATAGTTTTAAAGAAGCGCGTAAGAAGATTTATAAACATCGAGAAAAATTACAAAGTAATGAGCAAGCCCAAAATGAAAATGTTCTTCTTTATAAAGAATCTATGACGGTAGGAGATCTTGCTGATGCTCTTCATGTGTCAACAGGGGAAATTATCAAAAAATTAATGGGCTTAGGCATTATGGCTAATGTGAATCAAGCCTTGCGGTTTGAAGATGTCGAAATATTAGCTTTGGATTATGAAAAGACAGTCAAAAGAGAAGAGACTGCGGACATTTCTAATTTTGAAAACTATGAAATTGAAGATAAGGCGGAAGATTTAAAAGAACGTCCCCCAGTTGTAACGATCATGGGACATGTTGACCATGGAAAAACAACACTCTTAGATTATTTAAGAAAAAGTAGTGTCGCCAGTGGCGAAGCGGGTGGTATTACGCAAGCGATTGGGGCTTACCAAGTAAAATGCAAGGGAAAAAATATCACTTTTATTGACACGCCAGGACATGCGGCTTTTACGGAAATGCGGGCTCGTGGCGCATCGGTCACTGATATCGTCATTATTATTGTGGCAGCAGATGATGGCGTGATGCCTCAAACCAAAGAGGCCATCGATCATGCCAAAGCAGCAGGAGTTCCTATCATTGTAGCCATTAATAAAATTGATAAACCAGAGGCCAATGTAGAAAAAGTCTTAACCGGGTTAGCGGAAGCTGGTTTAACACCCGAAGAGTGGGGTGGAGATACCCTTGTGAACCGTATTTCAGCTGTAACTGGTGAAGGAGTGCAAGAGTTATTAGAAAACATTTTATTAGTAGCAGAAATGTTAGAGTTAAAAGCCAACCCTTCTCGTTATGCCACAGGAGCCGTTTTAGAGAGTCAAATGGATAAACACGTGGGAAGTGTGGTAACCCTTTTAATTCAAAATGGAACCCTTCGTTTAGGAGATCCTATTGTAGCTGGTACAACTTATGGTAAAGTCAGAACCTTAAAAAATGATTTAGGGCAAAATATTGTCGAAGCAACTCCATCTATGCCCGTAGAAATTACTGGACTATCAGATCTTCCGGCAGCAGGAGATAAATTCATGGCTTTTGAAACCGAAAAACAAGCGAAAAGTATTGCCGAAGAAAGAGCCTTAAGAGCCAAAGAACAAGATACGAATCGTACTGGTATGACTTTAGAAGATCTCTTTGGCCAAATTCATGAAGGCCTAAAAGAAATTAATGTAGTTTTAAAAACCGATGTCAATGGTTCTTTAGAAGCCGTTAAAAAATCCTTAGAAAAAATTGACGTTGAAGGAGTAAAAATCAATGTTATTCGAGGTGGTGTTGGAGCAATTACGGAAAGCGATGTCGTCTTAGCGAAAGCTTCGAATGCTATCATCATTGGCTTTAATGTCAGAGGAAACAATAAAGTAATGGACAGTGCCAAAGAACACGGGGTAGAAATTCGGACCTATGATATTATCTACAAACTTGTAGAAGACATGGAACAAGCGATGAAAGGAATGTTAGAACCAATTTATGAAGAGAAAGTAACTGGAAGCCTTGAAATTCGTCAACTTTTCAAATTCTCAAAAATTGGTATGATTGCTGGTTGTCATGTGACAAATGGTGTCGTAAAACTAAACAGTAAAGCCAGATTAATTCGCGATGGCATTGTGATTTATAATGGAACGATCAAAAGCTTACAACATGAAAAAGATCAAGTCAAAGAAGTAACCAAAGGAATGGATTGTGGTCTAACATTAGAAAACTTCCAAGACTACAAAGAAAATGATATCATCGAAGGATATGAATTAGTAGAAATTGAACGATAAAAGACCTAAAATAATTTAGATCTTTTTTTGTTTGACTTTTGGTTTTTCCTTTAATTTATCTTTACAATGAATAAGACATTGTTTACTAAGTTCCATCACTTCTTCTGGTTCTACTTGAAATAATTCGGCAATATCTTTTGTCGGGAAGGGATGTCGATTAAAGAATCCAAAGCGTAA
>CALVJC010000019.1 GCA_944331945.1 uncultured Bacilli bacterium | reverse complement strand
AGGCTTAAATTCCGATGGTCGCCACCGTACTATTTTATTTCATCTCTTTTTCTAGCCTTAATAATTTTTTCAATCTTTTACATAAATCATATGACTTTTGTACTCCATGTTCTTTTTGATAAGAAAGAAAATAATTATAGACAAAACGAACACAACCAAAGATCCTAGAAATATATCTTTATTATTCTAATGCTGGATATAACCTAAAATGATAAGCTTGATATTCGTTCATAAGACTAGATCACCTCGTTTGTAAACCTATCTTAACATTAGAACAAATGTTTGTCAACGCATAAATCGATTTTTAATGTATGAATTTCCTATTTGTATGAAAAAACTAGATATTTCTATCTAGTAATACTCTAATTGGTAGCCTGTACGGGGTTTGAACCCGTGAATACGAGCTTGAGAGGCGCGCGTGTTAAACCACTTCACCAACAGGCCATATCAAATAAGACAAATTTATTCTAGCATACTTTCTTCATCATGACAAGATCAAAAAAGAACACTTTAAGCAAGCGTTCCCATGGGATCCCAAGGCTTTAAGATAATTGGTTTTTCTTCTAAAGCTTTTTTCTCTTCATTATTTAAATACTTTTTATGAATAATGACTTGATAAACAAACTTTTCAAACCAAGAAGCACTCGCCACATAATAACCTTTCTTTCCGACTTCATCTCCCCAACTATTCTCAATTTTAAAGCGCTCTACTTCTCCATCTTTTACATTCGCTCCTGTAATAACCATCGCATGATTCATCATACTTTCTAACGTATCAAGACGCTCTTCTTTTGTCATATTAAAATTCATCCCAAAAGCCGTTTCATAATCAAAAGCAAGATCATGAAAAATACCTTCTTTGCGATCAAAAAATTGATTACAATCACTACCAAACCAAACAGGCTCTAAGTTCTGCAGTTGTTTTAAAACAAGTTCTTTCACCCGATCCATTTCTAGATTTAAATAAAGAATCTTTTTCCCTTCCATAACATTTCCTAAATGATCCACTGTAAAAGTTTTTCCAAAAGGTTTATCACTAGTTGGAGCATGAATCACACTTACAAAATCATTTAAATCAATATCACAATACTCTTGATAAAAACAAAGTGGCGTCAAGGATTCCATTACATGATACTGATTTTCTTTATCCGTATATTCAAAATCAAACTCTTCTGGTGGAACTCCAAAAGCATCCATTAAAATATGATATATTTCTTTTTCTGTTTCCTTTTTTAAAGCCTCGATATTTTCTCTTTTTTCTAAAACATAAGCAGCAAATTGACGAAGTTTGCGATTGATTAAGCGATTCACTTCCGTCGTATGAGAACTTTGATACGTTTCTGGCATCGCTTGCTTTGGTACTACTCCGTATTTATTAACGATATTCACAAACATATCCCATTGACCACCGTCTTCAATTCCTCCTAGTAAAAAATGATGAAGAACCCGGTCATCTTTTTCTTGAAAAGGAAGAGAAGCAATTGTCTCCATAAAATAATTCGCTTTCTCTAATTTATCATAAAAAGAAATATAATTTTGTGATAACTCAAAATCAGGAATATTATATTTTTTCGCTACTTTTTCTCGAATGATATTACAGCCTGCAAAAATCCAACATCTTCCAGATGCCATTTGATCCGTCACCGGTAGTGTATCTAAATTAAGAGAAAAATGAAAATTAATCTTCTTTTCTTCTTCCCCCACCCGAACCACATCACTAAGCTTACTTTTCCCTAAAGCATGCCGTAAAATCGTATTACTTTTCTCTTCTTGATACTCTCGTTTCCAGTGTTCCAATAAATCTTTTTCTATTTTTTTCATCATGATCCCTCTTTCTCCTTTTAGTATTCCAGAACCCTATCATTTTATACAAAAAAAGCCATAGATTATGGCAATGTTACTTGAAACGGAAAAGAAGCACTTCCATCTCCGTTTGTGATTTTTATATCGGCTCTTAAATTGATGACAGGACGCACGCCGAGGCCATAGGCCACAGAAAGCCCGGGATGCAAACCGCCTGGAGAAGACACGCGCCACACGCCGGCGTTCGAATAAGCGGAATCGAAGTAAGACGGCGACAACGTCCAATAGCTCTGCCCTGTATATAGATAGTACCGTGTATTTACAACACTTAAAACTCCCCCTGCCATTGATGCCTCATCAATAGTGATTAAACCAACCGGATAATCTAACTCTCCATTGCCATTTGCGCTATCTACCGTAAAGCGATCCGATGCTTGACTACAACTCAAACTAGGCGTCTTTAAACTCGCTACTCTTCGATAAGGATAAAAATAACTTGTTGGTGATAATAAATACCCAGATCCACTATATAAACTTCGATCATTACAGAATACTTCATCACTTAAATAACTAGACCATGCAACTCCATTTTCATCGGTCTTCGATAAAAGATTCTCTTCATACCATGTATCAATCCGATCTTTGATGGTTGAATCCGTCGTATTTTGTAAAATAGAATTATAATCTATAGAACTATAAGAAATTGGTTTTACGGTAGCAGTATAAGCATTCTGATATGCCGTTACTTGATAGACTACATTACATGTTCCGGTATTGCTTGTACTAAAACAGGTATAAGGATAACTTGCAATTGCCTCTTCTGCTCTTTCACTCCACGTTCCCTGAATCATTTCTCCCGTCAAATGAAAGGTCTTACTATTCTCATCAAAAGTATAGCCTTGCCCAAAATAATAATTGACATTTTCTTGAAAGTTATAAGAAGTCGTAGAATTCTCTGTTTCATGTAAACTAAAATTCTCATGATATTTATATCCGACATAGGTTGGATCAGAGTATTTGCTATTATAAGCACTTGTTCCGATCGATGTAGCACTTCCTGTGGCACTCGTAC
>CALVJC010000018.1 GCA_944331945.1 uncultured Bacilli bacterium | reverse complement strand
GATTACTTGAAGAAGAAGGACATACTATCATTTCAAAAGGAACAAAAAATATAAAATACTATGTTAAAGATTTTGAAAATAGTTTAATAGAATTATAATTACAAATTACAATTTATAGAGTAGATTTCCATCTACTTTTTCTTTTGATTTAAAAGTATGTTATAATAAGATAGATCTGTGAGGAAGTGATTCAAATGAATGAAAATAAAACAAACATCAACTGGTTTCCTGGGCATATGTCCAAGACAAGACGAGAGATAAGAGAAAAAATTAATTTAATTGATATTGTTTATGAAGTAGTGGATGCAAGAATGCCTCTTTCTTCCAAAATAGTAGATTTAGATGATTTGATTCAGAAAAAGCCTCGGATTTTGATTATGACAAAGTATGACCTTTGTGATAAAGAAGTAACCGATACCATTATTTCTTTTTATGAACAACAAGGGTATTTTGTTGTGCCGGTTGATTTAATGACTGGAAAAAATGTTTCTGAAATTATTCGGTTGAGTGAGAAAATATTACAAGAAGAAAACGAAAAAAGAAAAGCAAAAGGATTGAAACCTCGCAGTTTACGGGCTTTGATAGTAGGGGTGCCGAATGTAGGAAAGAGTACGCTTATTAATCGTTTGGCTGGGAAGAAGGCTGCTTCTGTAGGAAATCGTCCTGGTGTTACTAAGAATTTGGGATGGATTCGCTTAAACAAAGATATTGAGCTTTTAGATACTCCAGGAATTCTTTGGCCAAAGTTAGAAAACCAAGATTATGCTAAAAATTTGGCGTTGCTTTCTTCCATTAAAGATGAAATTTTGAATAAAGAAGAACTGGCTTTTTATGCGTTAGAACAATTGAAAAAGTACTATCCTAAGCGTTTGGAATCTCGTTATGGTTTTTCTCTTGAAGGAATGGATTCGGTTGCTATCTTAGATCATATTGCCCAAAAAAGAGGAGCTCTTTCGAAAGGTGGAGTAGTTGATTATGAGAAAGCATATAACATTCTTCTACAAGATTTAAGAAATGGAATGTTAGGGGAAATTACCCTTGATCGTTTGACATAAAAAAAGAAATGTGCGTGTACACAATCCACATTTCTTTTTTCTTATTCTACGGTATTAACTGCTTTTGTTAATCTTGATTTTAAGCGGGCTGCTTTATTCTTGTGAACTAATCCACTAGAGCAAGCTTTATCCACTCTTTGTAATGCAATATTTAATGTTTTACTAGCTTCGTCCTTATTTCCAGCTTTTACTGCTTTTTCACAATTTTTTACAGCAGTTCTCATACTAGATGTTACAAAAGTATTTACTTCTTTCTTTTTTGCATTACTGCGCACTCTTTTTTTAGCACTTTTAATATTTGGCATGTTCTCACCTCACTTTTTGTAAACAATCCAATTTTATCAAAAATAAAGGAAAAAAGCAATTGTTTTCTTAAAGATTGCTTGAAAACTAAGAGAATTTATTAAAATTTTCTCTTTTGGTTATATTAATATTAGGTGAGGATAATGAAACATGAAATTGATTTAGCGAAATATAAGATTCGAACGGATTTAATGAGTGAAATGTTGGATCAAGAAAAAGTAAGTGGTTATACCAGAGAACAAGTAGAAGAAGAGGGTATTATAATTGAAACCATTACGTTAACGGAAGAAGCGGCGGCGAAGATTCATAAAAAAGCAGGTTTTTATCAAACCTTATCTTTTACCGATGTTACAGATAAAAAAAATTATCAAGCCTTAGAACGCGTCTTAGAAAAATATTTTCATCTTTTTTTAGATAGAGAGAAAATTTCTTCGAAAGCGAACTGTTTGGTAGTAGGTTTAGGGAATCATGAATCAACGCCAGATGCTTTAGGACCTTTAACGAGTGAAAAAATAACGGTTACGCGACACTTATTTTCTCTGGGGCTCGATGTAGATCCGAAATATCGATCGGTGGCTTCCTTTTCTCCTGGAGTTTTTGGCACTACAGGAATTGAGACCAAAGAAATCTTAGAAGGACTTGTAGAAAAAATAAAACCAGACTTTCTCATTGTGATTGATGCTTTGGCGGCATCTTCGATTGAGCGAGTGAACCATACTATTCAACTAACCAATACGGGGATTCATCCTGGTAGTGGTATTGGCAATAACCGAAAAGAGATTTCGAAAGAAACTCTGCATATTCCTGTATTAGCGATTGGGGTACCTACGGTAGTGGATGCAGTAACGATTGTTAGTAATACCTTTCAATACATGATCAAACACTTTAGTTATGAAAAAGAAAATAAAGACAAACCATCCTTTAAATTCAAGTCTTTTGGGCCGAGGAATTATCAAGAACAAGCGGATCACTTAAACAAAGAAGAAAAAGAAAAAATGCTCGGATTATTAGGAACACTGTCTCCTCTTGAAACGAAACAATTTATCCGGGAAGTATTAACGCCGATTGGTTATAATTTAATGGTAACGCCGAAAGAAATTGACTTTGTGATCGAAAAACTTAGTCATTTACTTTCTTCCGTTTTAAATAAAACGTTACATAGCCTCTAATTCGACACAATTTGGAGTCATTCTTTTCTATACTTTAGAAAAGGATGGATTCATATGAAAAAAAAGTTTGTAGCAAAAAAATCAAAACAGAAGCGAAAACTTTTCAAAAGAAGTTTCTTTTTGCTTTTGTTTTTTTGTTCTTGTTTTTTTACCATTCGTTTTTTATCTAAGATTGAATCAAATCATTCGAATGAAGATTTTTTAAGATTTCTTTTGGAGAATCAAAATGTTTTTTTGAAAAATTCTTCATCAAGTTTTAGTTATTTTCATAAATTAATGACAAAGATTATTGATCTTGATTTGACGAATCCAGTGGCATTATTAAATACCAATTATAAAGGGTTAACCGAAGAAAAAGAAACGGAATCGAATAAAGTAATTGTAGAGAATCCTTATCCAGAAAAAGAGAGAACAGAACCAACTATTTATATTTATAATACGCATCAGACGGAGGAATACCGAGCGACTTCTTTTTTGGAATATAGTGTTCAGCCGAATGTTATGATGGCTAGTTATATTTTGCAAGAAGAATTAGAAAAAGACGGTTATCAAGTTTTAGTGGAGGAAGGAAGTGTTCCAGATTTAAGAAATACGATGGGACTAAATTATGCGGGAAGTTATCAGGTTACAAAACAAATGATGCAAAGTGCCAAAGAACAGTATCCAACCTTGACTTATTTTATTGATATGCATCGCGATTCCCTTAGTTATGATCGAACGACCTTAACCGTAGATGATGTTAGTTATGCTAAAATTTTGTTCTTAATTGGTCTTGAGAATCCAACTTATGCCGAAAACTTGGCTTTTACCGAAATCATTGATCAAAAGCTAAATGAAAAAGTGCCTGGTATTAGTAAAGGTATTTATAAAAAAGAAGGTGCTGGGGTGGATGGGGTTTATAATCAAGATTTTTCTCCAAGAGTTATTTTGGTGGAAATGGGTGGTCCTGAGAATACGATTGATGAAGTATATCGTAGTGTTATTTTACTTAGTGAAGTCTTGAATGAGGTGATTTTAAATGAAAATAACTAAAATTGGTGTTACGAGAGTGATTGTGTTAATTCTAGTGTTTCTTTTTCTTATTTTGTATTTTATGCAATTAACGGGATATAACGAATATAACCTAAATAGGAAAAACACTTTAACGGAGAGTGAGATTGCGGAATTTGAAGCAGATGTAGAGGCGGGGAAGGATGTTAGTATGAATGATTATTTGAATCAAAAGAAGAAAGATTATCGTAATGTCTTCTCTGATGCGGTACTTGGAATTTCGCAAGGGATTTCAGAACTTTTTAACCAATCGATGAATGCTTTTTTTGATATGGTGGGCGAAGCAGTCGGTTCCTAATTTTTGGAAAATATGATATAGTGGTAATGGTGAAGTTTTTTATGAAACAAAAAAATATTCGTAATTTTTCAATCATTGCTCATATTGACCACGGAAAAAGTACGTTAGCGGATCGTATTATTGAACAAACAGGGGCTTTATCGAGTCGAGAGATGCGGGAACAGTTACTAGATTCCATGGATATTGAAAGAGAACGTGGCATTACGATTAAATTAAATGCAATTTCTTTATCTTATTCTTATAAAAACGAAGATTATCTTTTTCATTTAATTGATACCCCAGGACATGTAGATTTTAGTTATGAAGTCAGTCGTTCCCTTGCTTCTTGTGAAGGAGCATTATTAGTTGTGGATGCAGCTCAAGGGATTGAAGCACAGACTTTAGCGAATCTTTATTTGGCTTTGGATAATCATTTGACGGTATTACCGGTTATTAATAAAATTGATTTACCAAATGCTGATGTACCGAAAGTCAAAGAAGAACTTATGAATTTAGGGTTTGAAGAGGAGGATATCTTACTTACGAGTGCTAAAACTGGGGAAGGAGTAAAAGAACTTTTAGATGCTATTGTCGAGAAAATACCAGCTCCCAAGGGTCAAGAAGAGGGACCGCTACGGGCTTTGATTTTTGATAGTGTTTTTGATTCTTATCGAGGAGTGTTAACGGCTGTTCGGGTTGTGGATGGTAAGGTTCAGGTTGGTGATCTTATTTATATGAAAGATACTAAAGCAAGTTATGAAGTCTTATCTATTCTTGTTCATACGCCAAAAGAAGAGGAGAGAAAAGAATTAAAAACGGGAGAAGTTGGTTATTTATATGCTTCGATCAAGAGTATTGAGGATGTTCATGTGGGAGATACGATTACCAAGGTTGAAACGAAAGATGTCCAGCCCTTACCTGGTTATAAACCAATGAAGAGTGTTGTCTATTGTGGGTTATATCCGCTTGAAACCAATGCTTTTGAAGCCTTGCGTGAAGCACTTTCTAAGTTAAAATTAAATGACGCGGCTTTAACTTTTGAACCAGAGACTTCTCTTGCTTTGGGATTTGGCTTCCGTTGTGGTTTTTTAGGCCTTTTGCACATGGATGTTACCATTGAGCGGATCAAAAGAGAATTTGGTATCGATTTGATTGCTACTTCTCCTTCGGTTGTGTATGAAGTTTTAAAAAATGATGGAAGTATTGTCATGGTAGATGCTCCAAATAAATTACCCGATCGTACTTTAATTAAAGAAATCAAAGAACCTTTTG
>CALVJC010000017.1 GCA_944331945.1 uncultured Bacilli bacterium | reverse complement strand
TATTTATTATGAGTAAGTTGAAAACAAAAATTAAAATCATTAAAAGGAATGGCAATAAAGAAGATTTTGATCCTGAGAAAATCAAAATAGCCATTAGAAAAAGTGCTGAAAGAGTGATGATTAAGCTTACACCAGAAGCAGAAAACGAAGTCGTAAAAATTGTTTTAGACTATGTTGAAACGGGTACAGGAGACTTGGATGTTGCTCAAATACATAATTGTGTGGAGGCAGCTTTAGAGCAAGTAAATCCTTTGGTGGCTAAAAGTTATCGTGAATATCGAAATTATAAAAAGGACTTTGTTCATATTTTAGATAAAGTATATCAAAAGGCTCAAGCTATTAATTATATTGGAGATAAAGAAAATTCTAATACCGATAGTGCATTAGTAGCAACCCAACGAAGTTTGACTTATGGAGCTTTAAATAAAGAACTTTATAAAAAATTCTTTTTAACAAAAGAGGAAATTGAAGCCTGTGAAGATGGATATATTTATGTTCATGATATGAGTGCTAGAAGAGATACGATGAATTGTTGTTTATGCGATATCGGAGCAGTTTTAAAAGATGGATTCGAAATGGGAAATCTTTGGTATAACGAACCAAAAACGCTTGAAACAGCCTTTGGAGTAATGGGCGATGTAATCATACATACTGCTGCGATGCAATATGGAGGATTTACGGTGCCTGAAGTAGATGCTATATTAGCCCCTTACGCAAAGAAGAGTTACGATAAACATTTTAAAGAATACTTGGAGATTCGTGGTGAAAAAGAAGATAAAGATGGTAAAGCAGATGCTTATGCCTGGAAAAAGGTAACTCGTGAATGTGAGCAAGGATATCAAGGAATTGAATATAAACTAAATACTATTGGTTCAGCAAGAGGAGACTATCCATTTGTAACATTCACTTTTGGTATTGAAGAAGATCCATTTGGTCAAATGATTACAAAAACTATTTTAGATACACATCGCAAAGGACAAGGAAAACTAGGATTTAGGAAACCGACTCTTTTTCCAAAATTAGTTTTCTTATATGATAAAAATCTTCATCAAAAAGGAGGTAAACTTGCAGAAAGTTTTGATACCGCTTTAAAGTGTAGTGCAAAAACAATGTATCCGGATTATCTTTCTTTAACTGGTGAAGGATATGTTCCAGAGATGTATAAAAAATATAAAAGAGTAGTAAGCCCAATGGGATGTCGTGCATTTTTATCACCTTGGTACGAAAAAGGAGGAATGCACCCAGCAGATAATAAGGATAAACCAGTATTTATTGGTAGATTTAATGTCGGAGCGATTTCCTTAAATTTACCGATGATTTTAGCTAAAGCTCGTGAAGAACAAAAAGATTTTCATGATGTGTTAGATTACTATTTGGAAATGATTCGAAAAATTCATTTAAGAACTTATCAATATTTAGGAAAAAGAAAAGCAAGTATTAACCCAATAGCTTTTTGTGAAGGTGGATTCTACGGAGGACATTTAAAGCCAAATGAAGCAATTGAACCAGTTTTAAAAAGTGCAACTGCATCTTTTGGAATAACAGCTTTAAATGAATTTCAAGAATTATATAATGGAAAATCCTTAGTGGAAGATGGCGAATTTGCTTTAGAAACAATGAAATATATTAATCAGAAAATTAACGAATTTAAAGAAGAAGATGGCCGTCTTTATGCAATTTATGGCACACCAGCTGAGAGTTTGTGTGGATTACAAGTAGAACAATTTAGAAAAAAATATGGTATTGTTGAAGGCGTAAGTTCTAGAGAATATGTATCAAACAGTTTCCATTGTGGGGTTTGGGAAGATATTACTGGAATTCAAAAACAAGATTTGGAAGAAAGATTTTGGGATTTATTCCGTGGTGGTCGAATTCAATATGTTCGATATAATTTGAATTATAATACTAAAGCTATGCGAACTTATATCGAAAGAGCAATGGAAAAAGGATTTTACGAAGGCGTAAATTTATCATTATCTTACTGTAATAAATGTGGTCATGAAGAACTTGATATGGATGTTTGTCCAAAATGTGGTAGTGATGATTTAGTAAAAATAGATCGAATGAATGGATACCTATCTTATTCAAGAGTTCATGGCGATACGAGACTTAATCATGCAAAAATGGTCGAAATTTCCGAGAGAAAATCTATGTAAGGAGGCAACATGAAATATCATAATATTACAAAAGCTGATATGTTAAATGGTGAGGGACTACGCGTTGTGTTATGGGTAAGCGGATGTTCACACGCTTGTCCAGGTTGCCAGAACCAAATTACATGGAATGCAAACAACGGTCTTTTATTCGACAAAGATGCAAAAGAAGAAATATTTGCTGAACTAGAACATGATTGGTGCGATGGTCTAACTCTTTCAGGTGGAGATCCTTTATTTACTTTAAATCGTGACACTATTGCAAGTTTGGTTAAAGAAGTTAGAGAAAAATATCCTACAAAAACCATTTGGTGTTATACGGGATATACTTGGGAAGAATTACAAAAAGAGAAGAAAAAAGACAAAAATCTTGAAGC
>CALVJC010000016.1 GCA_944331945.1 uncultured Bacilli bacterium | reverse complement strand
TAGCAGAAGTATTAAGAGCAGTAAGCTCTTTTTCTCTTGCAATGAAACGATAAGTAATATTTTGACGTAAAATAACGAAGAAAAAAGAAAGAAAAATAGTATTTTTTTTAAAAATTCTATATACTTTAAATAGAAGGTGATCTTATGAAAGAAAAAAGAAACGATCGTCTTGCGATGATAATTACGCTCTTAATCACTTGCTTTATTGTTATTTTCTTAATTGCGAATGTGATTCATGTATTAAGTCAAGAAACACCTCAAGAACAAGAAAAGAAAACAGAAGAAAAAACGGAAGCAAAAGAAGAAGGGACTTTGACGGAGGAAGAAAAAGAACGCTTTTTATCCTTGATTAAAATATACGATGACTCTTTTATTCAATACGATGGGACCAAAGATCCCAAAGATTTAACAACGCAAGAAAAATTAGACTTTGTTTATAAACTAAATAATACGGAAAGACTAGAATGGAATATCGATTGGTCTAAGCCCGTTAGTATTTCACGAATCAATGCCGTTTTAGAGGCCTATTTTGGACCGAATGGAACATTAACGGATTTTAGTGACTATAATTGTCCGATTGATAACTTACCTTTGTTAGTATACGATGATATTACGGAGTCTTATTCTTTAGATACCGAAGAACATGGACATGGAGGTTTTTCTTATTCTTTGATAGAAAATTACTATATAGAAGGAGAAAAAGAAGAAAATATCTATACCATAAAAGTAAAAAAAGTTTTCTCTAATTTGTTAAGCGATAGTTCTGCTATGGCTACAACCTATTATAAAACTTATCAAGATGCTACCTTAAGACAAGATCCGGTCTTTGACTTATATGCTCTTTATGGAGAGAATGCTTTTATTGATCAAGAAGAAAAAGTGAATCGTCAATATCAAAAAAATAAAGATCTCTTTCCAATCTACACCTATCAATTTCAAGAAGAAGAGGGAAGTCTTTATTTAATTAAATTAGAATTGGAACAAATTTAGTTTGTTTCTTTTTTTATGCTTTTTCTGCTTGGAAAGAGTAAGGATTCTATGATATAATTTCAAGTGTAGAAGGTGACGTAATATGGCAAAGAAAAAGAAGAAAAAAGAAGAGAAAAAAGGGTTTGCCTATAAAGTTGAATTATATGGGGTGCTTTTTGTTTTAGCAGCCGTTTTAGGATTGGGTCGTTATGGACCAGTGGGAGGCTTAATTTCAAGCTTTGCTGTTTTTTTAGTGGGAGTGGGTTATAACATTTTATTAGTATGTTCTCTTATTTTAGGAATTTATATGATTATCAAAAGAGAATGGCCTAATTTCCTAACAACCAAAATGCTAGGATGTTATCTTTTTGTGATTGGTTTGCTCGTATTAATGCATGAAAATTATATTGTAGAAAATAATAGTAATGCCATTCAAACATTTACAGAAACCATTGACCAAATATCACTCGCTTTTTCCAATATTATGAATAACCGTTTGCCAGATATTATTGGTGGAGGTATTATTGGATGTGTATTCTCAGTTTTATTTTCTACTCTTTTTTCCTATAAAGGAATGCAGATTGTCGCATGGACTTTTATTGTCATCGGTGTAAGTTTATTTACAGGCTTTTCTATTGTTGACTTCATCAAAGACAAAGCGAAGAAAGCGAAAGAACATCTTCCTAAGAAAGACAAGAAAGAGGAGGAGAAAAAGCCAATTATTACGGGAGAAGAAGAACCGGCCATGGGTGAAGTCAAAGATGAAGATAAACGTATTGTTATCTCTAGTATTGATGAATTAACGAAGATTAAAACAAAGGATGAAAAAGAAGAGTCTAGTGAAGAAACTCCGAAAGAAGAAGTGGTATCATCAACCCATAACTTTAACTATCAATTGCCTCCAATGAATTTATTAGATGCTCCAAAGAAGAATAAAAAGAATATGAATCAAGGTCAAATTGAAAAGAATATTGAAGTCTTAGAAAAAGTTTTAAAAGACTTTGGTGTCATTGGTAAAGTCGTAGAAGTTCACATTGGACCGACCGTAACCCAATATGAATTAGAATTACAAACCGGAACGAAAATTAGTAAATTATTATCGATTCATCGTGAAATCTCTCTTGCTTTAGCGAAAAAAGATGTCCGTATTGAAGCACCAATTCCTGGGAAGAATACGGTTGGTATTGAACTTCCAAATGATGAAATGAGTTCTGTCAGCTTCCGTGAGGTATTAGAGAAAGTGCCAAGCTCGAAAGCAAGTAGTAAGTTGCTTTGCCCTTTAGGAAAAAATATCATGGGAAATGTCATTTGGTGTGAGATTGATAAAACACCTCACTTACTAGTAGCTGGTGCGACTGGTTCTGGTAAATCCGTTTGTATTAATGGAATTATCGCTTCCATTTTAATGCGGGCCAAACCAGATGAAGTCAAACTTGTCATGGTCGATCCTAAAAAAGTAGAATTATCCGTCTATAATGGAATTCCCCATTTGATGTGTCCTGTTGTAACCGATCCAAAGAAAGCAAGTGTCGCTCTTGCTAAAATTGTTTCGGAAATGGAGAGAAGATATGATGTGTTTGAAGAATCAAAGACAAAGAATATTACGACCTATAATGCTTATATTGATCAAAAAAATAAGAGCTTAGGACCGGATGAACAATTAAAACATATGCCTTACGTTGTTGTCATTGTCGACGAGTTAGCGGATTTAATGTTAGTTGCTAGCAAAGACGTAGAAGCTTCCATTATGCGAATCACTCAAATGGCCCGGGCTGCTGGAATTCACTTGATTATTGCGACCCAAAGACCATCGACCGATGTCATCACCGGTGTTGTTAAAGCGAATATTCCATCAAGAATTTCGTTTGCGGTTAGTAGTAGTATCGATTCTAGAACCATCCTTGATATGACCGGTGCAGAAAAACTATTAGGAAAAGGTGATATGCTCTTTTTACCAATGGGAGAATCTGCTCCTCAAAGAGTACAAGGCGCTTTCATTTCCGATGATGAAATTAAACGTTTAATTGACTATACGATCGAACAACAAAAAGCCGAATACGATGAAGCAATGATGAACTTAAATGCCGTTGATAGTTCTGATAAATCAGCAAGTCAAAAAGAAGATATGGCTCAAGAAGAAGAGTATGAAGATCCTCTTTATCAAGAAATCGTCGAATTTGTCATTGAAACCCAAAAAGCCAGTGCTTCTTTATTACAAAGAAGATTTAAACTAGGTTATAATCGGGCCGCTAGAATTATTGATCTTTTAGAAGAAAGAGGAATTATTGGGCCTCAAAATGGATCAAAGCCAAGAGAAGTGTTAGTAAAGCTTGATGATGAACCAGAAGAAGAGTAAAATATAATGTAAGAAGATAGGAGCAAGGTTATGAAAAAGATCTGGGAATATTCAAAAGAATTCATGAGAAAATTATCAGGGAAGCAGAAACTAGGGATTGTTTGTGCCCTTTTTCTATTGGTATTTCTAACAACCCTTCCATTCGCTTTCGCTGCTTTAACTCCCGTAAGAAGTGTGTTTATTACTTCAGAAAAATTAAATTATCAAGAGCAAGAGCCGGGATCATGGCAAATCGAGAAGAGTGCCGAATGGACGGGAGTAGGAAAAGCTAGAATTACTTTTGATTTGGATACCATTCGTAAAGTGAAGCAAGAAGGAGGTGGAGGGTCTTGTCTTCCAGATGACTATGATTTAATCTTTGCTGTGGATACCTCTGGTTCTATGACAGGCGACAAACTAACAAGAGTTCAACAAGACTCTAGTGAATTAATTGCTGATTACTTAGAAGGAACCGATCATCAAGCAGCAGTAGTTCAGTTTGCGGATGATTCCACCATTGTTCAAGGTTGGACCAATCAAGTAGAAGACTTAACGAGTGCCATCAATGGCTTAGAAGCAGGAGGTTCCACGAATTATTATCGAGCTTTCATTAATATTGATACCCTATTAAAAGAGGAAACAAGAAATAAATCAAAAGGAGTCATTGTCTTATTCTTAACCGATGGCTATCCCAACAT
>CALVJC010000015.1 GCA_944331945.1 uncultured Bacilli bacterium | reverse complement strand
CCAGCCATAAATATATTCATTTGCTTAAGATGAATTTAGATTGACTGGTCAATCAAGTATATCCCTCTCTAAATTCATCTTAAGCTCTTTTATTATACTACTATCCCCCAAAAACTACAACATAGCGATTTTATTTTTAAAGTTTTATCTAATTATATCATGTTATTGGTTTCAACAGAATGAGCAAACACATGAAACTTACTATTTTAACTTTATTTAAAATTTGGCTTGTTAACCACAACAACCCAATCTTCTTCATCAATGCCTCCTCATATCTTATCGAATTAACTTACAATAGTATCATATAATCCTTTCATCCTTATCTTATATAGTCTCATTTTAACAATACTCACTCTCACGCTTTTCTTGACTCTTTATCAATAATTCTTTCAAAGCCTCAAACATTTTTTGGCTTTGCTCTTCGTCAAATTTTTTCTTTGCTCTATACTCTTCTACACTATATTTTTTTATTCTTTTTAAAACAAAATTTCTATTTTCTTCTAAAATATCAATAACTTTTTTAATCATATCCAATTCTTGATAAGTAATTTCTTTTTTTGATAAAAACTGAGTATCTAAAATAAACTCATAATAAAAATTAGTATCAGTACAAACCGGTTTAGCAGCAATAACAAGATTGGACTCAATAGTAATTAAAAACTCCGCACAATTAAAATTAGTCTTATAGTGATATCCAGGCAAAATAACTGGATCAATCAGCTTTTTTATCTCTTTTACAGTATTCACTCTTTCCATTTTTTAAATCACTTCCTTCTTTTTCCCTCCACTTTAAAGAACATGATTCTATTTTTACATACAAACAAACGTTTGTCAATAAAATGGATAAAATTAATACCTACGAGTTTTCGTAATAAACAAAGAACTATTTCTTAATTCTTTATTTTTATTTTCTCTTTCCCAAAATGCTCCACAATAAAACGAATCACATCATCTTCTCTTTCTTGAAGAAGAGCTTTTTCTTTCTCACTAACTTCAGTAAAATATTTATGATTTATCTTATACTTAGAAATAGAATTTAAAGGATAGCCAACATTTCTTTCTTCCGAAGGAACATCAACCATATAAAAATTATCTTTACTCCAAGTATAAGTATATTCTTTTCCAAAGGCATCAATCAAAGCCAAACCATATACCCATTTACTATTCAACCTTCCCTTTTCTCCATATTGTTTTACAAGAGAAGTATAATGTTCAATCATTTCCTCATCCGTTAAATTTTTCCCATTGACTCTTCGCACATATAAACCAGGTTGTCTAGAATCAGGAACATTTTCTAAATACAAAGTGTCATCCATCCCTATCGAAGTCATATGGGTCTTCTCATAACAAGCTCGTGCTTTCTTCAACGCATTTTGAATTGCCGTTTCTCCATCTTCTAAAACATCTAATGTTATATTAAGATCTTTTAATGATTTAACCTCAATTCCATAATCTTTTAATCCCTTCGAAAACCGCTTGGCTTTACTCTCATTTCCCGTTGCAAAAATAAGTGTTCTCATCCTTCTACTTCCTTTCTATCATTTATTTTATCATACAATCAAAAGAAAAACACGAGATCTCTCTCTTGTTCATAATTGATACTCTTTCCACTCACAATTCTGTAACCCTCTTTTTAGAAAGTAGCCTTCTTCCATTCCCTCAAAATACGTTTAAAAAGCTTTGGAGACTCCACTATGCGCTACGACTAAAATACGATCGTAAGGCTTCTTCTTTAATTCATCTAAAAATTGATAGACACGTTGAAAAAAAGATTCAATCGTCTCTACCATTTCATAATGAACCGTAGAAGGATAATGCCAGTATTCTTCCCGATCCATCGAAGAAAGTAATTCCCCTTGGTATTTGCCAACATCTCTTTCCTCTAATCTTTGATCAAAAATAATTTTCTGCAAATCATCAACCAAAATCTCTGCAGTTTCTCTAGCTCTTTTCAAAGGAGAAGAAAAAACAGCATCAAATTTCATTTCTTTTAATTCTTCTCTTAACTTCTTTACTTGTTCTCTTCCTTCTGCATTCAAAGAATCCTCTTTCGATTATATCTTTTCTCTATATTAGCATTCGTCTTTCCATGACGAACAAAAATTACTTTCATCTCATCACCTTCCAAAGAAAAGAAAAGTACCCAAAAGGTACTACTATTCTCTCCAACCAAATCGATCAAATGGTAAAATAGTTAAAGTCGTTCTTCCTACAATTTGACTTTTTCGAATAAAGCCAATCTCACGACTATCATAAGAATTAGGCCGGTTATCCCCTAGTACTAAATAACAATCCTCCGGTATCGTTTCACTACCTAACTCCTTACTAGAAAAATCATCCGTTTCTTTATGTTCAAAAGGCTCTTCTATCGCTTCCCCATCAACATATAAAACATTATCCTTATACTCAATCACTTCACCAGGCAAACCAATCACTCTTTTAATAATATAATCATCACTCGTACTAATAACCACAATATCAAATCGTTCTGGCTCACTAAAATAATAAGCCGTTTTATTTAAGATCATAATATCTTTTTCATAAAGAGTTGGCTCCATTGAAGGCCCATTCACTCGAACCGGAGTTACAATATAAACCTTCAAAAAGATCACAACTAAAACAATTATAATATAAGGCATTACTAATTTAATTTTTTCTTTCATATCTCATCACCAAAGGAAAAATAAGACCGAAGTCTTATTTGTTTTCTGTTTCTTTTTGATTGCTCGCTCCGCGTTCTTTAATACGATATTGTCCTACCATATGTCTTAAGAAAGTTAACTTAGCACGTCTAACTTTTCCTTTTCTAACTACAGTAATCTTAGCGATTTTTGGAGAATGAATTGGGAAAGTTCTTTCCACTCCAACACCACTTGACATTTTACGTACGGTAAACGTTTCACTGACACTGCCACCACGACGAGCGACAACAATTCCTTCAAATGCTTGGATACGTTCTCTTTTACCTTCGATGATCTTAACATCAACACGAACCGTATCTCCTACACGAAATAAAGGAATATCTTTGTTAATCTGTTTTGCATTAATTTTGTCAATTACATTCATACGTCTTCCTCCTTTTCCTATAACCAATGCCCAATAGAACCATTTTTCCAGCGGAACATTTTTTTGACGTCTTTAATTATAGCATAAGAAAAAGAAGAATGCAAACTTTTTCTAACTTTCTGTGATTTACAAGTTAAAATGTCCTGTTTTTAGGTTTTGATTTTTAAGTTAAAATGTCCTAATCAAAATACTTGATTAAAAATAAAAAACAGTTTTTAAGTTAAAATGTCCTCTTGAAATTTTAAGA
>CALVJC010000014.1 GCA_944331945.1 uncultured Bacilli bacterium | reverse complement strand
CGATCAAATAAATTGTTGGTTCTAAAATATTCTAATACTTGAAAACCATTGACATTTGGCATATTGAGATCTAATAACATTCCTACGATGCGAATATTAGAGTTTGCAATCATATTTAAAGCTTCTTGTCCATCATTCGCTACTAATACTTCAAATTGATTATTGAAAATCTTTTGAATAAAAGTTTTGATAACAGCAGAGTCATCTACTACAATGATAGCGCGATCTTTCATTGGTGTAACAATCGTCGTTGCTGTTCCTACTTCTTCGATGCCTAAGTATTGTTTTACTAGATGAACAATACGATCTAATTCTAAAATCAAAGCATCAAAATTGGCGGTAACATAATACAAATTATTATTTTTCGAAGCCATTTCGTGCTGGTAAGCAAGCTCTGCTAATTTATCAAAGCCAAAATATTTTGAATCACTTTTTAAACCGTGTACTAAAATAGCATAGTTGGCCATATCGCCAGCTTCTTTATATTGTTTTATTTTCTCTTCTTTTTCATCAATATCCGCTAAAAAATCTCCTAGGGTATCATCATAGGTTGCCATATCCCCAAATAATTCTAAGCTTTTTTCTACATTTACTCCGTTATTGGTTAATAGCGTTACGTCTTTCATTCTCTTATCCTCCTTAAGTTTACTATACCATATTTTAATTTTTATTTAAATACTTGTTTAGTACTCGCTCTAATTCTTTTTTCTCAATAGGCTTTGGAATATAATCTTGGAAGCCTTCTTGTAAGTATTTTTCTTTCATGCCCGAAATGGCATTGGCCGTCAAAGCCACAACTGGAATATGAAAATCTGGCAGTTTCGTCAAAATGAATAAGGTTTGCGTTCCGGTCATTCTTGGCATCATGTCATCTAGTAAAATCAAATCATAATGTTCTTGTTTTTTAATTTTATCAATACATTCGGTTCCACTCATGACACTATCCACTTCAATTCCATAAGCAGTTAAAAGTCTAGTAGCGACTTTAATATTTAGGTTATTATCATCGACTACTAATACTCGTTTTCCCTGCATTTGATTGTTTTGTGGAAGTTGTAAAGTGCTTGTAGGAGATTCTTCTTTAAGGGCATCCACTTGTGCAATACGTTGATCAATCGAAACGGTGAACTTACTTCCTTTCCCATAGACACTTTGGACAACCAAATCACCATGCATAAGTTCAACTAATTTTTTCGTAATAGCTAGTCCTAAGCCTGTACCTTCAATCGTAATATTCTTCTCCTCATCAAGACGTTCAAATTTGGTAAAGAGTTTATCAATTTTATCTCGTTTAATACCAATACCCGTATCTTCCACCGAAATAATTAAACGACAAATATCTCCCTTGGCAAGACAACTAACAACAAATTCAATGGAACCTTTTTCGGTATATTTTACTGCATTCGTTAAAATGTTTAAGCAGATTTGTTTGATTCTAGCATAATCACCATATAATACTTTCGGCAAATCTTCGGCAAAGTTTATTTTTAATTCAATGGGTTTTTCATTTCCTAAACGAGCCTTGGTAAGTGTGGCAAGTTCATCAAATATTTTTCTTGGAGAATAATAAGTATTAATAATTTCTAGTTTGTTGGCTTCAATTTTCGAAATATCTAAGATACCATTTACAATTTCTAAGAGACTATCGGAAGCCATTAAGATATCTTTGACATCATCTTTGACCGAATCTGGAAGCTCTTTCTCATTAGCCAGTGCCTGACTGAAGCCAGTAATAGCATTTAAAGGGGTTCGAATCTCATGTGACATATTCGATAAAAATTCTGTCTTGGCATTGTTTGCTTTTTCAGCTGTCTCTCGAGCAATGTTTAAATCGGCAATCATTTGTAAGTCAGGATTTTCAATTGTAAAGTACATTAGAAAGGTAACAAAGGTTTGTACCGTTTGGAGGAGAACTAAGGTTGGTTCTATAATTTGAATAATTCCAGCGGCAAAGAATAAAATCGTATAGGTTAAGATAGGAACATATTTTTTCGTTCGTAATTCTTTGATTCTCATGAACATACAAAGGACAGAAAATAATAAGAACATCACTGAGAGAATTTTTAAGAAATCAACGGCATCTCCATAAGTATAAGAGTAAAACATTTTTCCAGGTTCAAAATAGTATTGAATTGGTAATAGAAGAAGGAAAACACTTGCTACCGCCCACACGACAATGATGGGGGTAGCGATCGTCTTAATGATTTTCTTTTGAAAGGAGACGGCTATGGTATAAAGTAATAGCAAGGTAATCCAAGTAAAAATATTGACTAAAAACAAATGCGCGACAAATTCGTTTAACCAAGGCAAAGTATCCATTACTAAGCAGGTGGCCATTTGAGACATTTCTAAAATAGCACCAGAAAAACAGACGATAATGAGATATTTATAAATCTTATTTTCTAGAGTATTCAGTCTGTTTTTGGAAAAGAAAACAATTAGTAGTAAAACAATGTAGAAGAAACTCAAAAAAGAAAAATAAATGTTATAGTTCATATTACCACACTCTCATACCTTAATATAAATAAATTATATCACGCAAAAAAAAGCACTGCAACAGTACTTTTTAACCTTTTGAAAATACTTTTGGTTTGGCGGTAATCATTCCTTTTTGATCTAAGTATTCTTGTTTTAAAACTTTTTTATCAATTTTACCTACGGAAGTTTCAGGAAGATTTTCCCGGAAAATAATTTCATAAGGATAATTGTAATCTGGAAGATAACTTTCTTCAAAAGAAGTCATAATTTCTTCTTTGATCGTTTCTTCTAAACCTTGATTGCGAAATTTTTCCTCTAACGTAGCGAACACAACAGGAGCATTTTCTTCATAGGCACTCGGAATACCGACACAAGCGCAATTTTGAATATAAGGCTTTTGACTGACTAAATTTTCAATTACGGAAGGATATACTTTATAACCACTACGAGGAACAATGTTTTTAATACGATCGGTGACATAAATTTGGCCATCTTCGGCTACATAACCCCAATCACCCGAATGAAGCCAGATCTTACCGTCTTCATGTTTTCTCAACATATTGGCCGTTTCTTCTTTTTGATGATAATAACCTTTCATAACTGTAGGACCAGTGATACATAATTCTCCTGATTCTCCATAACTTTTTTCTTCTCCGGTTTCAAGATCAAAGGCTGCGATGGTTACTTGAGGAAGCGGAATACCAACACTACCAATCGAGTTGATAACATCACTAGATACCGTAGCAGCGGCTGCACATTCCGTTAAACCGTAACCTTTTTTTATGACACGTCCACCACGAGAGACAATAAAGTCATCCAAGCGAAATTCTTTTTCTTCTTTTAAGGCATCTCCTCCTACAATGTAACTTACGGCATGGTGCAAGTCCGCTTTCTGGAAAGAAGGATCTTCCATGGCCGAATCAAAGTAAGATGGTACTCCAAGACTTATTTCCGCTTTGGTTTTTAGTAATAATTCGGCAAATTTTGCTTGATCCAGTTTCGGAATTAAAGTAGATTCCCACCCTTTTGATACAGCGGTATGAATTCCATTAACGGCTCCATAAGCGACAAATGGGACTAAAACATTTAAGAAGCGACGATGGCGTTTTAGATCGGTATGGACATAATCCAAATTTTCTACCATTGCATTTAAATTTTCATTGGTAAGTTCTACTCCTTTTGGGGTTCCTGTCGTACCACCGGTGTGGACAATGCAGGCAGTGGTATTTTCTCGATAAGGAGCATGAGGAACATACTTCACCTTGCGGCCAGCCCGTAAAAAGGTAGACCAAGAAAGGAATTTATCATTATATTCAATGGTCGGTAACGTTCCTTGTTTTTTCTCTTGGCGATCTTTTAAGGCTTTGATCTGTTTTACTCCGAATGGCAATGAATCATTTGGTGATAAAACGACAACTTTGTCTAAAGAGGTTTGATCTAAAATCGGTGTTACAGCTGAATAACACATATTTAGCATAAATAAATGACGGGATTTTACTTCATCTAAATACATTTTAATGCCAACAGGTTTCGTTCTTGGATCAATCATATTTGGAATGGCATTCATTTTGTTTAAAGCATAGAAAAGATAGATAAGCTCTGGGCTATTTACAGACATAATCGTCACAATATCATTTTCTTTGACTCCTAATTGAATTAGTGCTTTCTCGGTTTCCTCGATCTTATCAAAGAATTCCCGATAAGTAATTTTTCGTCCAAAATAACGTAATACTATATCATTTAAATAGCCTTCGTTTCTTTCTTTCATATAATCATAGGCTTTTTCTTTTGGAATTGGTCTTTCATAGGCTTCCTTGGGATACCATCTCCAATGAGGATGGTCAAGGGATGGCTTCCCTGTTCTTTTTAATTTTTTTTCCGTATTTTGTATCTCTTGGTTTTTCATTTTTCCTCCCTATAGTCCCTTTTATTCTCATATAATCATCTTAGCGAGAAAAAAAATAGCTGTCAAGAGCTATTCTTATTTAATTCTGAACGTGTATAAGTTTTAACACCACTTTTTGTTTCCACTTGATATAAATTACCAAACTTCATCACTACGACTCCTTCTTCCTCGGTTAAAGGAATGGTTACTTCGGTTCCAATTGGTAATTCATCTTCTCCGTCATCATAAGTCGTGTTTTTCACAATTAATCCCATTGGTTCACTTCCTTCCAAAATAGCGAAATTCGTCTTTGTCATCGTCCACGGAGCGATATATTTGATAACCGTTTTCTAAAGCGATTTTACGACTCGCTTTGTTTTGTTTTTGAATGACTAATTTCACATCACTATAGTCTTTTTCGGTAATCAAATATTTTGTAATTTCTCCTAAAAAATGGTTTCCAATTCCTTGATTTCTTTTGCCTTCTTGCAAAGCGCACCAAATTTCTGTCGTATGATCTCTTTCATCTGGTTTTTCCCCGAAAATACCAAGCGAATGATTTTCTTCATCTTTTAAAACATAATTATTCGTTTGCTCTTTCTCAAGAAAGGTTATGAAATGGGGAGAAATATAATCGATTTTAGCACTGCGTTCTAGTTTTTTAGCTAGTACATAATGTTCTTCTTCTTTGAGATTTAATTTTTCTACTTTAAAATGATTAAGTTTCATTTTCTTTCCCACCTTTTTCTTGTACTGGATAATAGTTTTTGATAATTTCTTCGGCAATTAAGAGACCATCGCGAGCGGCGGTCATGATACCACCGGCGTAACCGCTTCCTTCTCCACAGGGGTAAATTCCTCTGATGTTTGATTCGAAAGATTCATTACGTAGAATCCGGATGGGAGAGGAAGTTCTCGTTTCGATTCCTGCGAAAATGGCATCTTCCCGATCAAATCCTTTTATTTTTTGACCAAAATACGGGATCGCCTCTTTTAGAGCCTCATTGATTGTGTTTGGAAATAGGTTGTTTAAATTAGCAAAAGCATAGGACCCTTTTATTTCTGGCTTGATGCTGCCAAAGGAAGAAGACATCCGGTTATCGCGATAGTCCCTCCATAATTGAACGGGTATTTTCCCTCTTGCTTCTTGATAAGCATGTTCTTCTAAACGTTGTTGAAAACTAAGTCCTGCTAGAGGGTTGCTTCCAAAGTCATCTTTAGTGACGGTCACCACAATAGCGCTGTTGGCATTTTTTCCGTCGCGTGCATGATAACTCATCCCATTGATGGCTAGATGTCCTTTCTCACTCGAGGCATTGACAACATAACCTCCAGGACACATACAGAAGCTGTAAACTCCTCTTCTTTTTTTGGTCGTATAAGTTAGTTTATAACTGGCGGGCGGAAGTTTTTCGGCCTTGTTGCCATACTGCGCTTCGTTGATCATCGCTTGGGGATGCTCTATTCTTAGGCCTATAGCAAAAGGTTTGGCTTCCATATCTAGTCCTTTTTCTTTTAATAGTAAAAAAGTATCTCTAGCACTATGTCCAATTGCTAGGACTAAATGAGAGCATGGAATGATATGATCATGGTTTACTTCAATGGCTTCTATTTTTTGATCTTTTATGCAAAGATTGGTAAGACAGGTATTATAATGAATTTTTCCACCGAGCTCGAGAATTTTTTGACGCAGACGGATGATCACTTCTCTTAATTGATCGGTACCGATATGAGGGTTTTGTTGATATTTTATCTCTTCCCCCGCACCGCATTCTACAAAAATATCAAGAATCTTTTCTTTTCGATGGCAAGCGTCTTTGGTGCGAGTGTTTAATTTTCCATCTGAGAAAGTCCCCGCTCCTCCTTCGCCAAATTGAACATTGCTATTTTCTTTTAATTCCCCGGTGCTAAAAAAATGTTCCACGCTCTTAACCCGATCTTCTATCTTTTCTCCACGCTCAATTAAAATTGGCTGATACCCCATGGAAGCGAGAAGATAAGTACAAAATAAGCCGGCCGGACCACTACCTACAATAATGGGGCGAAACTGCATTGGTTCTATGCCTTTTTTGGGAAGCGTGTAGAACTCTTCTTTTATGTTATAAATTTGGTTGGAATGATATTTTTTTAAAAAATGTTTTTCGTTGGATAAAGAAAGATGGATCGTATTGACATAATGAAGATGATCTTTTTTTCTGGCATCGAGGGATTGTTTTATAAGTTTAAAATCTAGTATCTCTTTTTCTTTTAGATGATATTTTGTCATAACAAAGTCTTTTAGTGCTTCTTTGGTATTTTTTTCAATTGGCGATTTTATTCCTTCAATACAAATCATTTTATCCCCTTCCCTGCTAACATGCCTGATAAAAAGGCAAAGGTTAAATTATAGCCTCCACAATCTCCATCGACATCTAAAAGTTCTCCCACGAGAAAGAGCCCTTTTACTTTTTTTGATTCCATGGTTTGACAATCGATCTCCTTAAGAGGTATTCCTCCTTGACATACTTGTGCTTGTTCATAATCCCCTGTTTGAATGGGAGAAAAAGGAAAAGCAAGGAGTATTTCTAAAAAGCGATCTTGTTCTTCCATAGAGAGTTCTTGCCAAGCGATGGATTCTCTAAGATGAGCCTTTTTTAAGATGACGGTGATTAGTTTTTCTTTCAAGATTCCTTCCAATAGTTCCGCGAGAGTACGATTTTTTAATTTATGATTTCTTTCTTCAAAAAAATTTCGAGCTATTTCTTTGGTAGGCTTTTCTAAGCAAGGAAGAAAGTTTATTTTAATTTCTTCTTTTGTTCCATCCAATAAACCATGCGCTACAAATCGGCTTAAGTTGAAGGTACAAATGCCACTGATGCCTTCTTTGGTTAATTGAATTTCTCCTTGCTCTACTTTTTTTACTTGACCATTTTCATAAAGGGTTAATATGGCTTCACTCCGTACGCCGGCCCATATTTTATATAGGGCTTTTTCTTGTCCTTTTAAAAAAGTTAAACTTGGCAAAACAGGAAGAATGGTATGACCTAGTCTTTGGGCAAGCTCATAACTAGAACCATCGGATCCCGTTTTCGTATAAGCTTTGGAACCCGCTGCTAAAATGACTACAGCGGCTTGTTTTGGTCCTTTCGTTGTTTCCAGATAAAATTTATCACTTTTTTTGACAATCGTTTGTACGAGACAATCTGTTTCCGTTTGAACCCCTAACTCCTCGGCTTTTTTCTTTAAGAGTTTGGTAACACTTGAAGCTTGATTGGAATAAGGATAATAATATCCTTCTCGAATTCTTGGAACAAGACCTATCTCATCAAAAAAAGTAAGCAAGGATTTTTGGTTATCCTCGGTTATTATTTCTTTTAAAACTTCCTGTTCGGTCGTATGATAATGGCTTAAGTCTTGATCTTGGTTATAATAATTGCAACGACCATTTCCGGTCATTGAAAGTTTTTTACCACAATCATGATTTCGTTCTAAGAGTAGAACCGAATGATGATTCGTTTTTGCCATGATGGCTGCTGCTAAACCAGAGGCCCCGCCACCGATCACGATTACTTGTTTTTTCATAACATCACCACGTTTATTATATTAGTAAATAAAGATAATAAGCAAGAAAAATTAATAACATCATAAAGCCTTCTTTTTTATTTAAGGTTCTTTCACTACGAGCGAAGAGGAAAAGAAGAAAACTCGATAAAAATACCACCAAAATATCGATTAGTCCAAAACCGGTTAATAAAATGTCTCCATAGATGACAATGGGAAGGCCTAAAACAATACAAATATTGAAGATATTCGTTCCAATAATATTTCCAATGGCAATATCAAATTCTCCCTTGCGAGCACTACTTACGGTCATCACCATCTCAGGAAGACTTGTACCAATGACCACGGCAAACATGGTAATGATTTTTTCACTCACGCCAAGCGTTGTGGCAATATTTTTGGCCGAGTCAACAATTAAATCACTACTAAAAATAATAAATAGAATTGATAAAGCTAAAAAGATACAAGATTGTAAGGTAGAGTATTTTCCTTTGGTTACCTCTTCTTCCTTATTATGTTGAAATAACATTTGGACTAAGTAAACAACAAATAGGCAAAATAACAAGAGGAGAATAATTCCATCCACTCGTGAAAAGGCATTACGGGTATGAGGATTAAAAAGACGATCCAGCATTAAAACAGAAAAGACGGTGGTGACTAAAAATAGAATTGGCAATTCTTTTTTTATGGTAGCATGTTTTACTTTAATGGGTCGTAAGAAACTTGCTAATCCTAAAATCAAAAAGGCATTGACAATACAGCTTCCAATCACGTTTGCGAAAGCCATTTGCCCATCCCCATTGTGAACACTTTGAAAAGAAATAGCCACTTCTGGAGCACAAGTTCCAAAAGATACAATCGTTAAGGCAATCAACATTTTGGGTATTTTTAATTTTAAAGCAAGTGAAGAAGCCGCGTCGACTAAGACATCGGATGCTTTGATGATAATAATAAATCCTATTACTAATAATAAAACGTCCACACAATCACTACCTTATTCTACTTTTTTATAGTATACCCTGTTTTCTTACTTTCTTACAAGAAAAGAAAAACATAATTGACGCCTATCCTTTATCCTAAAATTCAAGGACATGATCAAGAAAATTGAGAATAAGGATAAAAAGACTTTGCTTTTTGAAAGTGGGCGGAATATTATCTTGATAATAGCCATGTACAAATCCTTGAAAAAATTTAAAATTTCGAGGGTTCTTAAAAGCAGCTTTTATCGACCATCTTAAATTCATCACAAAATAATCGAGACAAAAAGATTCCATGTCAATGATATATAGTTATTTTTTTCTATCGATCATAATATTTTTAGGATGAATATCTCCGTGGATATATACTTTTTCTTCCTTGTCAAAAGAAGAAGTCAACTCTTGTAATTTCAAAACAAGAAAGGTTATTTCTTGCTCACTCATGATTTCGCGGATTGCTTTTCCTTTGACTGGTTCTTGATAGCAAGCAAGAAATTTTTCGTTCTGATTGGAAACTAATTCCTTCAAATCATATTCTTTTTGAAAAAGAGGATCTTTTTTTCTATTTTGATTGATCTTTTGATAATCCCTACCAATTTCATATCCCATTTGATAAAAGTCTTTTTCTGAATATTGCTCATAAACGTTATTTAAGGCTTTTCCTTCGATGAAAGAGTAGATAAGATATACTTGATCATTCCAATCTTCATTTTTTAATAGTTGAACTGTTTTAATGTTTTCTTGTTCATAAATATGAATGATTGCTCTAATCTTTTTGACATCTACACGATCTTTCGCTACGATTTTGAGAAAAAAGTCTTTCCCTGATCAACTACTTTCCTTAAAATGGCGCCAGAATTACTATCTAGAATGGGTTCAAAGGATGCATTTTGATGAAAAAAAGAAATTTTATGGATTGATTCTTTCCTAGTTACCTCGCTTGTCTTTTTATTTTTGGAGAAAGTTTTTTCATCAAAGAATGAGCTTTTTCTTCTTGCCTTTGATTGGCATAAAGAAAGGTTTTAGGGTAAGAAGAAAGAAAAATCTCCTGATAGCGATTCGAAAAATATTTTGGTAAGTCGAAGTTGTTCCAAACTTTCATTTCGAAATAATCTTGTGAGATGTGGCTTTCTAATGCTCTTATCAAGCGATCACAAAAGAGAATCATATTTTCTTCTTTTGGAAAGGTTTCTTCAATGAATTGAGCACTGATCTCTAATGTTTTCTCATCGCAAGAAAGTGCGAGCAAAACGGCTCCTTTACAACTTTCTTCCTCGAAAACCAAATATGGTTGACAAGTACTTCGCTCACTGAAAATTTCTGGCCCATGAATGACCCAATCTCTTAGATCTGATTCCAACAATTCTACCCTTTCCTGATGGAGACAATTGTTTCCATCATATTTTACTAAACTTATTTTTTCCGTTAACCGGGTATTTTGATACTTCATTTTTCCTCCCTATTTTTTCTATTGTAACACAAAATGAAAAAGAAAAGAAAAAAACAAGAATTTTTCTTGCTCTAAATGAGGTTGTCTTATTTTATAGCTTTTCTTTTCACTAGGCTTTGTTTTGAATAAGAAAGGTCTTGAAACTTTGGATAATATGAAAAAGAAAGATCAAGAAAATGGTTGGATGCTTGAAAAAAGAGAGATTCAGGACTTGAATGAACTGCTTGCTATTTGGAATTCAATCAATTTAACTACGACCGAACGGGTTTATGATTCCCTAAACGTGAGCAAAAGCGATACCATTTATCGATGTGAAAATGTTTATCATTCTACCGATACCAGGGATTCAAAAAATTTAGTCTTTTGTGATTTTTGTGGAAATTCGATGTTTTTATTAGCTTGTCAGAGAACTGGATCTTCTAACTTTTGTATTCGTGTCGATGATTCGAAGAATTGTAGTAATAGTTATAATGTGATTTGTTCCAATAAGATTATGAATTCCTTTTTTATTCAAGATTGTTTTGATCTTTATGAATGCATGTTTTGTGCCCATATTACTAGTCGAAAGTATTGTATCGCCAATATGCAATTTGAAAGGGAAGAATATTTTGAAATAAAAAAATGATCATTGATTGGATCATTCATTCTTAATTGTTATGCTTGACGAATTGTTTGCTTGATACTTGTTTTGGGTACAAACATTTTTTTACGGAAGAAAGTAGAAATAAAAGAATCTTTCTGCCCTTTTTATTTTGGCACTTCCATCTTTTTTATTTTACTCATGCTAGGCGTGATATTCATATCTTCTGTCTTTAATAAAGCTAACTCTTCAAATGATTGACAAATCGCTAAGTGCTTCGTAAATTCTTGTTCATAATCTGCTATGGCTTGTGTTAAGTTAGGACCAGATGTATGATAAGATATTTCTAAAATAGTTTGACTTTTCATCTTTTCATTTTGGGCTTGAGCTTTTTCTTTGGCTTCTTCATAAGTATCAAATAGCTCTGAAACAACAGTTGCTTTATAAGGATCGTTATCGAAATCATAACGAGGAATTGTTTTTTCTCCAATATATTGCGATTGATTACGTAATGAGCGTTTGAAAGTTTCTAAGTTTGAAAAAGGAAATACAACTTTATGAAAAAGGTTACTTCCTCCATCCGAAGTATATCTTATCGTCGATTCTAAAACATAACATTTTGAAACAATATTTCCTCTGGCAATATCTTTATATCCTACAAGGTAACCGCCTTTTTCTTTTAATTCTAATACCGCATATTTTATTGGATACTTATTCTCTTTTTCCATTCCTATACCTCCTTGTTTCTATGAATAAATTATTTTAAATTCAAAATTGATCATTAAATATAGTATAGCGTAATTTTAATCATTTTCAACAAAAACTTTCCTTTGTTCGATTATTTTATCCATCTACTTATTATATATTTTAGCAGGAACATTTGATGTGAGTGTCGTCCTTCAATCTTGAGAAAGGAGGAATAGAATGAAAAAAGAACTTTTGACAAGGTCTTTCTATTGCCTAATTTTTCTAAACACTTTTATAAGTAGAATTAAATTTTTATATTGAAATTATTATTTTAAAATTCATCATTCATTAAAAAATCAAAAATATTTATTTGTTTAACATCATTGGTAGAATAGTCTTTTTTCGTTAAGGTTATTATATATTTGTTATTATCATTTATACCATCAAAGGCACTAAATTCTCTAATCCTTGTGTTTTCATCTGATAAATCAAAACAT
>CALVJC010000013.1 GCA_944331945.1 uncultured Bacilli bacterium | reverse complement strand
TATCAAACTGTAATACTCCTTTTATTCAAAACTTATATAAAGATTATCATATTCATATCATTGAAGCCAAAAGAAGCATCAATGCCAAAGGAAACAAAAGAGGAAATGTCGAAGAAGTGATTATTACTAATTATGAAGAAGAAAATTAAAAGAATTATTTATAGACAATTTCCTTCTTTTGATGTTAAAATGATCTTAGAAAAATAAAGAAAAGCATCAGGGTAAAATAATTCGTCATTCTACAGAAAGAAGTTGAAAAAATGCAAATCAAGCAGTTAACAAAATGTAAATTCGGGGGGGGGCCATTTAGAACAATTAAGTAAGGATCGAACTCTTTTTATCGTGTCTAAAAGAAGAATAGGGTGAAAGATACCTGTTCTTTTTCCTTTTAAAAGAAGATTCTATGTGCTAGAATAAAGCTAATAGGATAGAGCAAATAAGAGAAAACTAAGAATGAGGTGTAGTTATGTCAAGAAAGAAAGCCATTGTTTTATCAATTAGTATTGTTTTACTATGTTTAACTACTTTAGGAATAACATTAGGATATTTAACAAAAACCATGTTTGGAGAAGAAGAAGTTAGTATTGTTACGGGAACCCTAAAAGTAGATTTTGAAGATTCTAATTTTCTCTCTTTAGATAACGCTACGCCGATGTCTGATAGGAAAGGACAAGAATTAGAACCTTATACCTTTACCATTACCAATACGGGAAATATTACCGCTTATTACCAAATTGGTTTTGAAGAAGATAGTGGTAATACTTTAAATACAAGATATGTCAAAATGAGAATGATAGGAGATAATGGCTATGATTCTGATATTATATCAAGAGATAACTTTCAAGAGATTCTCTTAAATGAACAAGCCTTAGAAGTCAATGAAACGGTAACCTATCAATTATGGATGTGGTTAGATGAAGATGCTGACAATAGTGCTCAAGGAACAATCTATAAAAGTAAAGTCGTAGTGAATGCTCAAAGTAGTCCTTATGAAAATAGATATTGTTATGAGAATGGTTTTACGAATTTAGCGGATTGTATGTTAGTGATGGAGAAAGAAAGTGGAAGTGTGGAAGAAGCAAAAGAGATGATAGCTGCCAAAGGAACTCCAGACTTCTCGAAGATTGCTCCCGAGGTCAGTTATCAAGAGGTTACGACCAATATGAATAATGAGAATGGAGTAATTTCTACAACGTATCATTTTACCTTAGGAAAAGGATATACCTTTGATGAATCGACAGGAATGTTCACTTTAACCGATTATCATAATAACCCTTTAACAGAAGAATACTTGGATTATTATACTTGTGGTTCTACTGCAGGAACTATAACAACATGTTCTACGATGTATCAAGTAAAAGAATTTACAACCACTGAGGATGAAAATGGAACGGTAACTTATCACGTTACGAAGGCAGTAAGACATACGATGGAAGAATATGAAACCTCAGTTTCCAGTTCAGGATTATATGCTGCGGAAGATGATTTAGGAACAAGTTATTATTATCGAGGAGCAATCAAAAATAATTATGTCTCTTTTGCAGGATATATCTGGAGAATTATTCGACGAAATGGCGATGGAAGTATCCGGATGATTTATTCTGGAACAAGTCCTAGTGCGACAGGAAGTGCAACGTCCATTGGAACGAGTGCTTATAATAGTAAATATCAAGATCCAACCTATGTCGGATATAAGTATAGTGAGAATTTCACTTTACATGAAACAGAGAACTCTACGACTTCTTATAGTAACTTTCAAGAAAATACAAACTATTATTTTGGAGAAGGGTATGAATTTGATGAGAATAGTAAGACCTTTCATTTGACGGGAGAAATGATTCAGGGAACGTGGAGCGAAAGAGCAGAAGAGGCTATCGCCAGTTATCCTTATACCTGTTTTAGTACCAGTGATACCGGAACATGTAATGTTGTTTTTCAAGTAACGGCATATAAGAATGCTTATACTGCTACCGTAAAACCAATCGCCTATAGTTCTGTGGATTATGAATCTATTTTACAAAATACGGCGGATTCAACCATCAAAGATCAAATTGATACATGGTATGAAGAGAATCTTTTATCGAAGACAGATGAAAATGGAGTTGCATGGTCTAGTTATTTAAGTGATGAAGTATTTTGTAATGATCGAAGTTTATATAGTGGATCTGGGTATTTATTATCACCAACAAGTTATTTTTATCCTCATCGAAGAGTAGTGAGTTTAAAAGCGCCAAGTTTGAGTTGTAGTCAACTATCGGATCGTTTTACGGTTGATAGTGCGAATGGCAATGGACAATTAGATTATCCGATTGGATTAATCACCAGCGATGAAACCTCGATGGCGGGAGGAGTATATAATATTGTAAATACACGGTACTATCTATATACAGGGCAGAGTTATTGGACGTTGTCGCCGTATCACTTCTACTCTGGCGATTCTCACGCGTATGTGTGGCGCGTGAATTCTGCAGGCTCTCTCCATGCCTCTTGGGTTGAAGGTGTCTGCGGCGTGCGTCCTGTCATTAATTTAAGACCTGATGTTCAAATTACAAGCGGTGATGGTAGTGCCGCTCATCCCTTTGTCGTAACCCTTACTAACGGACAGTTTTGAATAAGATATTGGAAAATAAAGGAAAAAAAGATATAAAAATACGACCAGATAGTGATGATTTGAAATAAGTTAGTAGTAAG
>CALVJC010000012.1 GCA_944331945.1 uncultured Bacilli bacterium | reverse complement strand
AAACATGAATTAACTATTGAAGATTATTATAATTTAAAATATGGAACTAACAATTATGAAGTAATAAATATTAAGGTAAGAAAGCTTTGCAATATCAAATATGATCAAAAATTAACTTCTAATCATTCATTAGAATATAAAATAAACACCAATTTACCTATACTTGATACTGCAAAAGAAAATAACAGACTAAAAGAACTTGTATCAATTAGACAGGAAATTTACGTAATATAAAAAGAATAGATATTGACTATCTACTCCTTCCAACTTACAATTAATTTAAATTATAAATCTTATTTTTAGGTGGAAAATCTCCACACTTATTCTACACTAACCCTCCATTTAGGAAAACTTTTTCAAAAGAAACTAAATATTCGTACCACCTTGATAGCCCATTAAAGCAAGGAAGAAATTGGCAAAGATTTGATTTAATTGCTGTTGTTGTTCTTCGGTAATATCCTCTTCCGAAATAGCACCACTCACATCTGCCATAATTTCTTCTGCATCCGTTTGTTCTGTTGTAATATCGGCTTGAATATCAATAATACTAATTCCCTCTGCGGTCATTTGAAATTGAAGCGTCGTATTGGTAGTACTATTCGCTTGTTCAGAATGAAAATCAATCAATAACCCTACACCATCGCTTTCATATTGATACGTAAGAGAACTCATAGCACCGTGATTCGTAAATTCCATGACCCCAATTTGATTATCATTTTGATCATAGTA
Organism: uncultured Bacilli bacterium; assembly: GCA_944331945.1. GTDB lineage: Bacteria > Bacillota_I > Bacilli_A > RF39 > UBA660 > Onthousia. The sequence continues at coordinate 6,373 of CALVJC010000012.1, read as the reverse complement.
AGTAATTGTGGTACCCTCATTGGTTTCCACAATGGTGGCCGTAATCACTTCCCCAGCAAGATCGAGTTGTAAAACCCCACGATTTTCCTGTAATTCATAAGAAATACGGAAACTTTCTTCTCCGTCATAAGAATAAGCCACTTCATATTTTCTTGCTTCATAATTCCATGAAGTCGTATAGATACTAATCGTAATGGCTTCTTCGATATCCGTACTTTCTACTACATCAATCGATAAATCGGCAAATTCGGAATCATAAGCACTTAGAATTTCACTGCTTCGCTCATCCGCTTGTAAATCTTTCAAAATATTAGAAGCAAGTTCACTCATATTATGATCATCTAAAACAAGAGTAATCTTAGTTGCTTCTTGATTTTTTCCATCTAACTCCGTTTCCGCTTGTTGTTTGATAAAGTAGGAATTTTTTAAATTACGTTTAAACGACTCTAAAAGGAATTCCGCTAAATATTTCTGCTCTTCTGCTTCTCCCGTTTGATTTAAATCGGCAAAATAATTATTTTCTCCTAAATGTATATAAGTAGATAAGAAATTTTGAATAAAATAGTAGGCTTGATTATCTTGAATCAAATAGCGAATATCCAATAAATTGGTTCCATTTAAATTACTGCGAACAGTTGCAAGGAACTGCTCTTGTTCCACATCTTGCGTTATCGTAACATCGGTATCTAATTGACTAATATTCTGAAGCAAAGCAAGAAACGGTTGATAAGTCGGATCAAGCGAAGCCAGATAACTGATATAATCACTTTCTACAGCAAGATTTACATCACTATGAGTTGTATAGGACTCCTCTTCTTTATTCTCCTGAAAAATAGACTCTAACTCTCCAGACAGCTTGTCTACCGCATCCGCCATAATTTTTTTCGGACTTCCCATATAACTGAAGAAAACCCCAACTCCAATCGCCATAAGAGCGACTGCTAAAATAATAACTGCGATAAACTTTCTTTTCCCTTTCTTTTTCTTATTGGTAGTTGTAATAACTACTCCCTCCTGATTTTCCATTTTTTCACTCCTTTACTCTTACTATCATTATATCAGAAGAAAAGAGAAAAAAAGACAAAAAACTTACTTTTTTGTCCATCTTTGTCAACTAAGTTTCTTAAATTTTCATAAGCAGAACTTATTACATATATTTCCTGCCACTTTTCCAAGCTTCACCATCTTTTTCTCCAGCAAAAGTACAATGCACCACTTTTGTATCTTGTAAATGGTATAAAGCTCGCTCTTCCTCATAACTTTGATTTTCTATTGTCTTCATATTTCCTTCTTCCTATTTTCTTTTCATTTCTTTACAGTTATAGCTCCATAAAGCCTCTCAAGTTCCTGTTGTACTTCTTCCGCACATTTAATTTGTTCTTTTAAATTCCATTTACCAATATTTTTACCATCTTTTAAAAACATGGAACCACTTTGATGAAAATAAAACTCAATATTTCTTTCTTTCGCTTCCAAATATAAATTTTTAACCCATTCATATTTTATCGGTCTAACATCCTTTATTGGAGCCATTTCTCCACCAACATTAACCCCCTTTATTAATCCTGTATCTAAATATTTTCCTAAAGATATGGGACCAATTAATGGAGAACAAAATACTTCTCTATGTTTTACTGGAGCTTTCAAAAAGTGTGTAAGTCTAATATCGGCCATTTCTTGATTTTCTATAGAAATACTAATATGAACATGATCCCAACCATCACCCCAGTCTTCTGGAACACACTCTGCTATTCTTTCCGGCCTTTTCGTTGTCATAACAAAATACAATCTTTTCTTCTAATAAAATCCCAACAACCATCTCGCCACTCATCTGCTTCTTCAATGAAAAAATCAGACGAAAAACACAATTTAACCAAGGAATTAGGAGGACAATCTTTCTCTTTCAACTCATAAGTCGTTTTACCTTTTGTGATAACCGTGGTATCTCTTCCATATCTTTGATCCATTTTATATACAAAACAGTTTTTACAACCACTACTTACCTTTTTACAGCCATGCCAAGGATTCCATGGTATTGCTTTCTCCACATCTACATTCTGCATATTTCCACCTTAAAATATTACTCATATAATCGAATCACCTGATATTGATAATTATCTTCATTATCAATATATCCGATACTAATTCCTTTACCATTATTCGCAGTTGTACCCTCATCAGTAGAATCTATAGCACTCGCTACTAATTCACTTACCTCTGTACTGGTAATATCTTGATTATTAGCTTTAATTAAATGTTCTACATACTCATTCACATTAGATTCATTTTCACTATTCTTAAGGACATATAAAACCATATAATCAACAATATCATTACTTAAATCACCAGTAAATTCTTCTGGATAAACCACTAAATATACTCCGGTAATCAATCCATACCAATAAGCATCTTCAGATATAGTCAAATAGTCAGTAGAAGCAGGATTTAAAGAACTATGATCCATCACTTCTGTATTAAATTTTGCAACTAATACTTCGACAGTTTCTTCTTCAACTAGACCATATTTTTGTTGTGTCTCTTGTAAATCTTGCTTTGCTTCCTCTACCGGATCCGTTCCACAACCGGTTAATCCTAAAACCATAACCAAAGAGCAAAGACATAATAATATTTTTTTCATACAATCCTCCATTTTTCCAAATAACTATTGTACTATATTTTTATTGATCCATTGTTAATTTTATCCACAATCGCTTGCGCCCTTGACTCCATCGTAGGTAAATGATCTAAGGGAAAGAACTTTAATTGTTTACTTTCCTTATCAGAAACTTTTATATCCCCGGTATAATTTAGCACTTTAAAAAGTACGATGACTGTACACATTTTATCTCCATTAGGATATTCAAAGTAGTATTCTTTACCCGATAATATCGTAACCAATTCTAACTCCTCTGCATTGATACCTGCTTCTTCTTTCAACTCTCTTACAGCAGTTTCTTCTATCGTTTCATATAATTCCATCGAACCGCCTGGAATTCCCCAAGTATTTGTATCCGCTCTTAAATTTAAAAGCAACTCTTTCTTATCATTGAACACTAATGTGGTAGCCCCTAAACCGATTAATGGTTCGTGTCCAACATATTTTCTTAAATTCATTATATATCCCATAATAGCAATCTCCTTAACAAACTTGTTGTTTCTTGTTTCACTAACGAAATCATTATTCGTACAAGTGATATAAAAAAGCAATCATTTCCTTTGTTTAACCGTTATACTATTTTCTGATTTAAAATGCAATTGATTGTTATAATAATCTAGCGCAGCAGGTAAAACTGTTTTTCCAAACTTTATCACTTCTTGACTATTTTTTACCATCTCCTGCATTGCTTCTTTCGGTTGCGTTTCTAGTAAATATCGCACAGCCAAGTAAGAATAAGCATAACCATTTGAAAAGGAAGAATTTTCATGAGTAAAATGATTCATATTGTTAGGAATCTCTTTCCATGATATTTCTTTCATCAGCCAATTTTTGAAAGCTTCCTCTTCTTGCAAAAAATTCATTTCTCCTGATAAATTTAAAGCAAGGCCCTCATCAAACCAAACAACTCTTTGATCAGTAATGAAAGAATATAAAATATGAAGATATTCATGAAAAATCCTTGCACTACCAAATTGATAACTCTCCAAAATCTTATCAGGATCTATAAAACAATTCACCATCATATCATCATAAGTACCTTGACAATAATCAGGGATCTTACTTTCCTTCCACCGTAATTGTTGTATAAAACTCCGAAATTGTTCTTGGTTATCAAACAAATTAATTTCCGTTTTCCGAAATTGTGAAAGTCCAAAAAAAGCAAGGGCATCTTTTTTCTTTTTACTTAAAATAGGAAGAGCCCCTTCTGAAAACTCACGGAAACATTCTGAAGTATAAAAAACAAAATCCTCATTTTTCGCCTTTGGAACCGGGGAAAGTGGTAAATAGTTTTTTCGAAACCAAACTTTTTCTTCCTCAAAAATTTTTCTTGTATCTTCTTTTAAATGTTCCGGATGTTTCACATAATCTAATATTTTTTCATGAGGATAATTTTCCAATAAATATTTCCCTAAAGTATAAGCTATTACGTAGTTATAAGGCGTCTCAGTAAAACGATAAATCAAATCTTCCGCCTCACATTGTAAACTCGCAACATGATCAAAGGGATTACCCAAATTAGTGGCAAGAGCTTCCCAGAACCATTCCACCCCTTCTGCATCATCATTGATCTCTTGTTGACAGGCATGAACAAACTCATGTTGAATGGTCTCGACAAGTTCTTCAAAATCCATATCTTGATGGGCTTGAGTCTTCTGGCATTCTTCAATAGACAATAAATTTATATTTCCATCATAAGTATCCCCGTTCATCCACTCATAATAAGTACCAACATATGGTTCCAAATATTTTTGATACAAAGCACGATCGGTCCATATCTTAATTTTCTTGGGTTCTTTCAAATCAGTTAAATGAAAAAAGGATAAAATACGAGAAGCTTCTTTTTGAAGTCTTGCCTCCAGCTCAGAAAGGTAATCTAGTTTTTTATCACATTCTAATACAAAATTAACTGCCATAAATTCCGTCCTTTCTTTATAGTCCATCAGAAAAATTCGTAAAGACTCCTCGTTCCATCTTAGGTAAACCATACTTTTCTTTTCCTAATTGAATTGCTTTCATCATAAACGCCATGTTACGGGCCAAATTCCGCATTGTCTGTAAACCTTCTAAATCCTTTTCTACCTCTTCTTGTTTGGAACCATGCACTTCATTCCAATAAGTACTAGAGACAATCGGCATATTGCAAATACCAAAATATTTATTAATCTCATCATAAGCCGAAGTAGAACCTGCTCTTCTTGAAGAAATAACCGAAGCTCCCACTTTCATCGATTTATCAAAATGAGTACTAAAAAACAAACGATCTAAGAAAGCTAACAACATACCATTCGCACCCGCATAATAAACAGGGGTTCCCACAATCAAACCATCCGCTTCTTCAAATTTAGGAGCAATTTCATTGACAATATCATCAAAAATACACTTTCCCGTTTTCGCACAACTCTAGCAAGCAATACATCCACGCACATCCTGATTACCAATTAAAATGGTTTCTGTTTCAATCCCCTCTTCTTCCAAAGTCTTCTCTACTTCCTGTAAGGCTCTAGCAGTACAACCATTCACCCTAGGACTACCATTTAAAATTAACACTTTCATTCTTTTCATTTTGCCAGACTTTCTTTCTTTTTCCCTTGTTTCTTCGTAGAAGAAGAGCTTTTCTTTGGCTTTTTTACTTCAGAATAGGTTAAAGCATAATCCCCTATAGCTGCTAAAAAGGAAATAGGCATAATAAAAGTACCAAAGTAACCCAAGATTTCAGAAGCTTGTCCTAACTGATAATAACCATCAATGGCATTTTCTTCTAATTCCATATCACCTGTAAAGAAGAGAAGAAAGTTAGGATTTTCTTCATTAATCTTATGTAAATATTCTTTCGCTTTCTCATGATCTTCTAACTTAAAATATAAAAGGAACATAGGAAATAAAGTAGAAAAAGTTTCTTCCTCATATTTACTTTCTAATTCTATAAGAGATTCTTCATCCTCTCTCTGAGCATATAAATACATTAATAAATAACGAGCTCCTGTATTATCACTCTCATTTAAGTGTAAAATTTCTTTACAAGTTTCAATTGACTTTGTATATTTTCCATCTTCCATGAGATAAATGGCTTTCCGATATAATCCTCTAATATAAGGCCTTGTCTCAAAAACACCATAGAAAACCCCAATATAATCTTCTTCAAAAAAACCTTCTTTTTGTAATCTTTGTTTTTCTGTTTCTAACCCCTGTTCCAAAATTTCCATTCTCTTGATTGCATTATCTTCTATTTCCGATAAAAAGCAAGCTGCGTCAAAACAGTCCGGACAAAGTTCATAAGCCTTTTTGGCATATTTTACGGCTTGCGTTTCGGAAGAAGCATTCTCAGCTTTCTCTAATAAGTCATAAGCTTGTTCCATTAAAGTATTTTCTTCAAATTCTATATCTTTTTCTTTTTTCATATTTTTCTCCTTTTTTCTTTTATATTAACATAATAAAAAGACTATGAAAACATTTTTCTAACTTGAGTTTCGGTTTTTTACTTCATATGTATTTGTAGTAAAATTATTCATAGGAAACAACCTCCTTATTTTTTGTTTAGTAATGATTTATTTTACCAATTAAATTATAACAAAAATTGGAAGTTTTTCCCTTATTTTATACTTAAAAAAGTGAATCTGTGGATAACACATTTTCACTTTTTTCTTTTTTTTCTAAATTTTACCGGAACTCAAATTTTCTAAAATAAGAATCCTATTTTAAAATACCACGATACAT
>CALVJC010000011.1 GCA_944331945.1 uncultured Bacilli bacterium | reverse complement strand
ATAGAATATAATAAATAAGAGATGTTAATAAGTCTCTTATTTTCTTTTATTTATTTTTCTGATATAATAAATACAATCAAAAAGAGGAAGTGATAGGATGAAGTTATATAATACCCTTACAAGAAGTGTGGAAGAATTTGTTCCCATAGATAAAAATGAGGTCAAAATGTATACTTGTGGTCCTACCGTTTATCATTATGCTCATATTGGTAATTTAAGAACTTATATTATGGAAGATGTTTTGGAGAAAACATTAAACCTGCTTGGCTATAAAGTAAAGCGCTGTATGAATATCACGGATGTAGGACATTTATCAAGTGATTCCGATAGTGGCGAAGATAAAATGCTAAAAAGTGCTAAGAAAGAACAAAAATCGGTTCTTGATATAGCTAAGTTCTATACCGAAGAGTTTAAAAAAGATACCGAGAAGTTAAACATTACATGGCCTAGTATTGTAAGTCCCGCTACGCAAAATATTGATTTTTATATCAAGATGATCGAAAAGTTGCTCGAAACTGGCTATGCCTATAAAGCCGGAGGAAATGTCTATTTTGATACTTCAAAGTTAACAGATTATTATGCTTTAACCAATCATAGGGCCGATGATATGGTAGTAGGGGTTCGAGAAGGAGTAGAGTTTGATGACAATAAAAAAAATCAAGCCGACTTTGTTCTTTGGTTTACCAAATCAAAGTTTGATTCTCAAGAATTAAAATGGGAAAGTCCCTTTGGTTTGGGTTATCCTGGTTGGCACATTGAATGTTCGGCGATTGCGATTAAAAATCTAGGGGAGTATTTAGATATTCATTGTGGGGGAGTAGATAATATCTTTCCTCATCACACCAATGAAATTGCCCAAAGTGAGGCTTATCTTGGACATAAATGGTGCAACTACTGGGTTCATGGAGAACACTTAAATGACAAAAGTGGAAAAATGAGTAAATCCAAAGGGGACATTCTAACGGTTAGTACTTTAGAAGAAAATGGATTTCAGCCTTTAAGCTATCGTTATATGTGCTTAGAATCTCATTATCGCAAACCCTTATTATTTACTTATGATGCCCTAAAACAATCTGAAAATGCATACAAAAAATTAAAAAATCGTATCAAGTCTCTTCAAGACGAAGGCACCATAGATGAAGCGATCATAAAGCAGTATTTAAACAAATTCAAAGATGCTTTAGGAGATGATTTAAATACGGCCATGGCTTTAACCGTTCTTTATGAAGTATTAAAACTTGATACGCCGGATAAAACCAAAAAAGAATTAATTAAAAAATTTGATGAAGTTTTAAGCTTAGATTTATTAAAAGATGATATAATGGATCTTGATGAGGAGATTCTTCACCTCATTGAACAAAGAAATATTGCAAAGAAAAATAAAAATTATGAAGAAGCCGATAAGATACGTGACGATTTACTAGCAAGGGGAATTAAATTAATTGATGGTAGATCGGGTACTACTTATCAAAAAATATAGGGAGGAAAAATGTATTATTATACAACATTTAATTTTGTTGGTTATGGATTAATTATCATAGCCTTTCTCGTTACTTTAATAGCGGATATTTATTTAAGAACAAGATATAGCAAATACAAAAAAGTAGAAGTAAAAAGTGGTAAGACAGGAGCCGAAGCTGCTAGGGAAATTCTAGCCAAAAATGGCTTAGATAATATTTATGTAGTAGAAACCAAAGGTACCTTAAGTGATCATTATGATCCAAAGCAAAAAGTAGTACGTCTTTCGACGGATATTTATCATGGCACAAGTATCGCTGCCGTTTCTGTCGCTGCTCATGAATGTGGTCATGCGATTCAAGATAAAGAAGGTTATACCTTTATGAGAATTCGTTCGGCTATCATACCTTTTGTAAACTTCGGAACAAGATTTGGTTACATTGCCGTTTTAGTAGGCCTTATTTTTGGCGCTACGAATGTCGCTTGGATCGGAGTAGGACTTCTCTTATTCATGTTATTATTCCAACTTGTAACACTACCAGTTGAGTTGAATGCTTCCTCGCGAGCAAAACAAATTTTAGTATCCGAAGGTATTATTACCAGCAACGAAAGAAAAGATGCTAGCAACATGCTAACTGCCGCTGCTCTTACCTACGTAGCATCTTTAATCAGTACCATTTTTGATTTATTAAGACTTGTATTAATTATTATAGGAAATGATAGAGATTAGACTGAGGAGTCTTTTTTCTTTTAGGAGGCTTTATGGATATCAGATGTATCAATCCCTTAGTACTAGCATACTTAGGGGATGCCATTTATGAAGAATATATCAGAATATATTTAATAGAAGAGGGGTTTAGCAAAGTCAACGAGTTACAAAAAGAAGCTATTCATTATGTAAGTGCCAAGGCACAAGCTGCTTTTCTTGATCAGATGATTCGAGATGATTTATTAACAGAAGAAGAAATGGACATGGTGAAAAGGGCCAGAAACACCAAAAGTCATCAAAGTCCGAAAGGATGTAGTATCATCGAATATAAAAAAGCAACCGCTCTAGAAGCCTTAATTGGTTCTTTAAAATTGGAAGGAAAAACTGATCGGATGGAAGAAATTATTAATTATATAGTGAGGAAATAATTATGTTAGTATATGGTAAAAATGTTGCAGAAGCAATTTTAAAAAATGAAAAACTTTTGAAAAAAGTACGAAAAATCTATATTCAGGACAATTTTTCGGGGAAAATTGAAAATTCCCTAGGGGAAAATGCAAAATTCAGGGTAGAAATTGCCGAAAAAAAGAAAATGGACCATTTGTCAGATGGAGTACATCAAGGTATAATTCTAGACATGGAGGACTACCAATATAGTCATTTATCGGAAGTGAAAAAGAAAAATCCTTCTTTTTTGGTTCTTTTAGACCATTTAGAAGATCCCCATAATTTAGGAGCGATCATTCGTACTTGTGTCGCAGCTGGTGTCGATGCAATTTTATTGCCCCACAATCGACAAGTAGGTATTACTCCAGCCGTAGTCAAATCAAGTGCTGGTACCTTATATGACATTGATATCGTCGAGGTCGTAAATCTAAAACAGACCATAGACGAATTAAAACAAGACGGCTTTTGGTTTGTAGGAACAGACCTCACCGGAGAAGATTATCGGACCATCGATTATCGCGGAAAAATAGCTTTAATCATTGGGAATGAAGGAAAAGGAATGAGTCGTTTAGTAAAAGAATCGTGTGATTTTATGGCTACGATTCCAATGCAAAATGGAATTGATAGTCTAAATGCTTCCGTAGCGAGTGGTATTATGATCTATGAGGTAGTCCGAAATAGAAAGTAGGACTTATGAAACAAGAAAAATACAACGACTATGAATTACTCTATTTAATTGAAAAAGGGGACGAAGAAGCTTATCGAATTTTAAGAGATAAGTATCGCCCCATCTGCCTTTATTTTTGTAAAGAATATTATAAAGAAAAGGAAAGTATGGTAGTAAGTTACGAAGATTATCTTTCGATTTGTGACACTGCTTTATTAAAAGCCGTGAAAAGTTTTGATGAAAGACAAAATGTAACCTTCTATACTTACTTTTTGGTTTGTCTTATTACCAGTTTGAAATTAGTCAAACGAAAAACGAGGCAAAAAAAGAATCGCTTGCTCTTAGAACACAGTCCCTATGATTACGAAATAGAAGATTATTACCAAGACACTTATCACACCTATGAAATAAAAGAGCAAGATCCTGCCTATCTACTAGAAGTAACCAACTTAGAAAAAAATTTAAAGCAACATCTTTATCAAATGGATCCTTTCGCCTCTCATATCTTAGAATTAAGAATGAATGGCTTCCAATATAAGGAGATTGCTGATCTTTTAAACACCACCTTAAATACTGTTACCAAATCCTTAAAGCAAAGTCGTCGTCAATTAAAAGAAGCTTTGAAAAACTAAAATATCCCCTCAAAACAGTGTTTAAGACAAAAAAACTTGCAAAATAAAGGAAAGTGTGTTATAAAATAGCCACAAATGAAGGGGGATAAAATTATGAGAAAAGCATCCGATTATATGAAAATTCATTATACTACCATGTATAATAGAAATGCGAAAGAAGATATTAAAATAGCTTTTTTAGGAGACTTACATATCAGTAAATTAGTAAATAAAGAGAAAACAGAATATTTAAATTACCAATTACAAAGACAACAACCAGATTATATTTGTTACTTAGGAGATTTGGTTGATACTCCGCAAGAATTAAAAAAAGAAGACAAAAAAGAACAACTAATCAGTGTAATAGAAGGTTCTAGTAAAATTGCTCCAACCTTTGCGATCTTAGGTAGCCATGACTTTGCCAATGAGTCTTGTGAGCCACCAGTCGAAGAAGAGAATAAAGACTTTTGGGAGCATTTATCTTCGATTAATAACTTCCATTTGTTAGTCGATTCTACTTACTTCGATGGAAAAATCTTTATTATGGGTTATAAACAAAAAATGGATTGCTATTACAATCTTGTAAAAGAACATAAAGAAGATTTAAATGCATTCTATCAAGATTTAAGTAAGAGAAAAGAATTATTAGAAAATTTACCTTATAACGTACCAAAAATTGGTTTATTACACTCTCCAGAATATGCTAGAAGTACAGACAATATAAACCTATTAAAAGAATATGACTTATTAGTAAGTGGTCACTATCATAACGGTTGTATTCCTGCCGTTTTAGATGACATGTACCAAGGAGATAAAGGACTAATCAGTCCCAAAAAACAGTTATTTCCAAGCTATGCCAGAGGTTTACAAATGCTTCCCACGAGAAGTCAACTATTAGTAAATGGGGGTATTACCAAAATCCAAGATTGTGCTCCAAAAGTATTACAACCCCTTAATAGCCTTTGCTATCAAGACCTTGATATTGTAACCCTCACCAATGATATGGACTACTTACCTCCTGAAAGAGTAAGTGAAAAAGTCTATACAAAATAAAGAAAAAGAAATATCGAAAACGAAAGGCAATGACTGTCTTCGTTTTTTTCTTGCCTCCAAACCATAAATCCTCTTTAAAAAATATCTTGAAAGAAGATTGAAATAAAGAAAAAAGTAAGCTAAAATGATAATAGGGTGAGTATATGAAAGTAGAAGAAAGATTAACAGACTGGGCAAGTCATTACCATAGTCAAGAAGATTATCAAAGAATTTTCTATCTCATGGATAAAACCATGAAACAATTACATGATCATAATTATTATATTACCAATTTTAATCCAGATGAAATTACTTTTTCTCATCAAGGAAATCAAATTTCTTTCGTAGAATATAAACAACAAACAACCTTTGACAATCAAAAAGAACAAGAGATTGACCAAAATATTTATAATCTTTCCTTTTTAGCAGTAGGCATATACTCAGAAACACTACCTTACTTAACCCCTCAATTTTTAAAAGAAAACTTTCAACAATTTAAAATGTTTCTTCCGGAAGAAGATATTACCTATTACCAAAGTGTTTTAACCAGAAAAAATTATATATATTATAGTGACTTTAAAGATGCCAAAAATCAACAACAAATAAAAAAACTAAATGACAGTCTATCTTCCGATCAAGGGCAAAAGAAAGGCGGGCAAAAGACCAAAGCGACCGCTGCGGGAAAAGCTTATGCCGAGTTGGAAAATGCGAATCAAAGTAGCAATATGGCTGCTTTTACCACGCGGTTTCTATTACCATTTTTAATTTTAGCAGCCAGTTTATTAATTCCTCTCTTTGCTTTTCTCCTCGGATTATCCTCCTAAGAATAAGAAATCTTATTCTTTTTCTTTTTCTCGTAAATTTGTTTGATATCATAGCAAAAAGATGCTATAATAAGGAACAGAAAAAGAAGGTGTCAAAATGGATAAAATCATTGTAAAGGGAGCAAGAGAAAATAACTTAAAAAATGTTAACATAGAGCTTCCCAAAAATAAATTAATCGTCATGACCGGTTTATCAGGTAGTGGAAAAAGTAGTTTAGCTTTTGATACGATTTATGCGGAAGGACAAAGAAGATATGTTGAAAGCTTATCCGCTTATGCCAGACAATTTTTAGGTGGTACGGAAAAGCCAGATGTAGACTCTATTGAAGGATTAAGCCCTGCCATTAGTATCGATCAAAAAACAACGAGCAAAAATCCTCGAAGTACCGTAGGAACCGTAACCGAAATCTATGACTATTTAAGGCTCCTTTTCGCTCGAATTGGAACGCCTTACTGTCCTACGCACCATATTCCGATCACAAGTCAAAGCATTGAAGAAATGGCGAATAAAATATTAGAATATCCAATTGGAACGAAATTAATTATTCTTTCCCCTGTCGCTTATGGAGAAAAAGGAACGCATAAAGAACTCTTAGAAAACTTACAAAAAGAAGGCTATGTTCGAGTTCGTATTAATGGAGAAATGCATGATTTAAGCGATAAAATTGATTTAGAAAAAAATAAAAAGTCAAACATCGAAGTCGTCATTGATCGTATCGTTTTAAAAGAAGACAGTCGTTCTCGTTTAACCGAAAGCTTAGAAAATGCGACCAAATTAAGTCATGGAAAGGTAGTAGTAGATTTTGTCGGAGAAAAAGAAGTTGTCTTTTCCGAAGCTTTTGCCTGTCCTTATTGTGACTTTTCTCTTCCAGAACTAGAACCTCGAATCTTCAGCTTTAATGCCCCTTATGGTGCCTGTCCTGATTGTAAAGGATTAGGTGTAAAACTCCAAATGGATCCGGATCTAGTGATTCCCAATCAAGATTTAAGTCTTTCTGAAAACTGCATTGTAACGCTTAGCGATGATCAAGAAGGCATTTACTATAAAAAGCTAGAATGCCTTTGCAAGCATTACAAAATAAGCATGAAAAAGCCATTTAAAAAATTAACCGAACAAGAAAAAAATTGGATTCTTTATGGAAGCGATGAACCCATTCATTTCTCTTACAAATCAAAAGGTGGAAATGTCTTTAATCAAACCGAATATTATGAAGGTATTATTACCAATCTAGAGAGAAGATATATGGAAACAAGCAGTGCTTGGATTCGAGAATGGCTTGAAAAATTTATGGTAGAACATACCTGTGAAACTTGTAAAGGAGCAAGATTACAAGACAATGTCTTATCTGTTTTAGTGGGTGGAAAAAACATTTATGAAGTTACCTGCATGAGCATTAAAGACTTAATTCCTTTCTTTGATCATCTAAAATTAACCGAAGAACAAACACAAATTGCTGACCTTTTATTAAAAGAAATAAAGTCCCGTTTAGCTTTTCTAAAAAATGTAGGTTTAGAATACTTAACCCTAGCGCGAAGTGCTGGTACCTTATCTGGCGGAGAAGCCCAACGGATTCGTTTGGCGACCCAGATAGGATCTCGTTTAACCGGCGTTTTATATGTGTTAGATGAACCTAGTATCGGACTACATCAAAGAGATAACGACCGACTCATTCAGTCCCTTTTAGAAATGCGAGATTTAGGAAACACTCTCATTGTGGTAGAACATGATACCGATACCATGCTCGCTGCAGATTACCTCGTTGATGTTGGACCAAAAGCAGGGGATCAAGGTGGTGAAATTGTAGCAGCTGGTACTCCAGAAGAAGTAATGAAAAATGAAAAAAGCATCACTGGACGCTATTTAAGTGGAAAAGAATGTATTGAAGTTCCAAAAAAGAGAAGAAAAGGAAATGGAAAATTTATTACTATCAAAGGAGCTTGTGAAAACAATCTAAAAGATATTGATGTGAAAATTCCGCTTGGAACCTTTACCTGTGTCACCGGAGTAAGTGGCTCTGGAAAGAGTAGTTTGATTACCGAAATTCTTGTCAAGAGTGCTGCCAATTATCTTTACAAGAGTAAAAACAAACCAGGAAAGCATAAAAAAATACTAGGCTTTGAAAACATTGATAAATTAGTAGACATTTCTCAAAACCCAATTGGACGAACTCCTCGTAGTAATCCAGCAACTTATACTGGCGTCTTTGATGATATCAGAGAATTATTTACCAATACCAAAGAAGCAAAAATGTTAGGCTATGAAAAGAATCGTTTCTCTTTCAACGTCAAAGGCGGTCGTTGTGAAGCTTGTCGTGGAGATGGGGTCAAGAAAATTGAAATGCACTTCTTACCAGATGTCTATGTGCCATGTGAAGTCTGTCATGGAACCAGATATAATCGTGAAACCTTAAACATATATTATAAAGGTAAGAACATTGCTGATGTTTTAGATATGCGTGTAAGCGAAGCCGTAAAATTCTTTGAAAATCATCCGAAAATTAAAAATAAATTACAAGTGTTAGAGGATGTTGGTTTAGGATACATAAAACTAGGTCAAAGTGCGCCAACTTTATCTGGAGGAGAAGCAGAACGCGTAAAACTAGCCAAGGAATTGCAAAAGAAAGCGACGGGCAAAACCTTATTTGTATTAGATGAACCAACAACGGGTCTTCATACAGATGATATCAAACGGCTTCTTGCAATTTTACAAAAAATAGTAGATAATAAAGATACCGTAATTGTAATTGAACATAATTTAGATGTCATAAAATGTGCGGATCATATCATTGACCTAGGAAGAGAAGGCGGTGACGGTGGCGGTGAGATCGTTGCAACCGGAACCCCAGAAGAAATCAGCTTAGTCAAAGATTCTTATACAGGTCAATTCTTAAAGAAGGTACTATAGGAGGAAACTATGAGGCTTGTTGTTGGTGAAAAAGAAAAGGTACACTTTAACCGTATTCTAGAATGGATTTTATACTTTTTTGGCTACGTTCTAGTATTTTTTCTAGCGTCAAAATTATTTAAATCCTTTCAAATTGATCAAGAACATCCTCTTTTTTATTACACTCTCGCTACCTTTATCATTTATTTATTAAATAAGACAATAAAACCTATTTTAGTAAGTCTTACCATTCCCATTACAGGATTAACACTAGGCTTATTTTATCCCTTTATCAATCTCTTTATTCTAAAATTAACCGACTGGATTTTACTAGATCACTTTAATCTAAAAGACTTTTGGGCCGCTCTTTTCCTTTCGATTCTAATTTCGATTATGAATTTCTTTATGGAAGAATTAGTCATTCGCCCAATTATGAGAAAGGTTCAAAAACATGGATAGAATTGCATTAGATCTAGGATTTATCAAAATTTATTGGTATTCTATTTTTATTCTGCTTGGCGTCATTTTTGGCGTACTTGTCGTTTATAAAGAAGCCAAAAAACAGGGAATGAATCAAGAGCTTTTCTTTAATATGATTTTCTATACTGCGATTATCGCCATTATTGGAGCGAGACTTTATTATGTCTTATTTAACTTAGATTACTATTTACAAAGACCAATAGAAATTTTTGAAATTTGGAATGGGGGATTAGCCATTCATGGTGGCATATTAGCAGGTCTCATCTTTCTTATTTGGTACTGTAAGAAACATAACATTAACACCTTAAAACTCTTAGATATTATTGTGGTAGGTTTGATTTTAGGACAAGCGATCGGTCGTTGGGGAAATTTTTTCAATCAAGAAGCCTATGGTGGCATTACCACCGCAGCTTATCTTGAGTCGTTATATCTTCCAGAATTCATCATTCATGGTATGTATATAGGCGGAGCTTATCGACAGCCAACCTTCTTTTATGAATCTCTTTGGAATGCGATTGGCTTTGTTCTTCTTTTACTCTTAAGAAAAAGAAAAAATCTTCGTTTAGGTCAATTAACTGGACTTTACTTTATGTGGTATTCCTTCGCACGCTTTATGATTGAAGGAATGAGAACGGATAGTCTAATGCTTGGAAAGATTCGAATTGCTCAACTGGTTTCCATTCTCTTATTCTTAATCGGTTTCTATTTTTTCTTCTTCCATAAACGAAAAGAGAAAAAATTATATCATAAGGAGGCATTAGCATGAAAAAGACAACAGTTGGTATTATTGGTTGTGGCGTTGCTGGAATGACCGCTGCGATCTATTTAAAAAGAGCGGGTATTTCGTGTTTACTAATTGAAGGACAAGTGCCAGGTGGTCAAATCATCGATAATGATGATATCGAAAACTATCCTGGCTTTTCAAAAATCAGTGGCAGTGATTTAGCTTTAGCCATTTTAAAACAACTAAAAGAACTTGAAGTAGAAATTCTTTATGATCAAGTAAAAGAAATTAAGAATGGAAAGACCAAACAAATTTTATGCCAAAAGGAAATCATTGAAGCGGATAAAATTATTATCGCGACCGGAAGACATCCGAGAAAGTTAGAAGTAAAAGGAGAAGAACAACTAAGAAGAAAAGGCATTAGTTACTGTGCCATCTGTGATGGTTCTTTATACAAAGAAAAACAGATCTTAGTAGTAGGAGGCGGAAACAGTGCTTTAGAAGCAGCTCTTTATTTAAGTAGGCTTGCCAAAAAAGTGATTCTCCTTCATCGAAGAGAAAACTACCGAGCAGAATCCTTTTTAGTGGAACGCTTAAAAGAAAAAAATAATGTTATCTGTCAAACAGGAGAAGTGGAAGAATTCAAAGGAAAAGACCACTTAGAAAGTGTCATTCTAAAAGATAAAACCGTCCTTTCTTGTGATGCGGCTTTTATCTATATTGGACAACTACCAACCACTGATATCTTTCAAAATTTGCCTATTTTAGGATCCGATGGATATATTAAAGTCGATTCGCATTTTCAAACAAAAGAAAAAGGAATCTATGCCATTGGTGATTGTATCAAAAAAGAATCATACCAAATCGTGATTGCCATGGGAGAAGCCGCTACTTGTGCACTTTCTATAGTAAGGGGGGAACAAAATGAATAAAAAAGTATTAGTATTTGGAGGAGGAACCGGACTTTCCTATTTATTAAAAGGTCTTAAAGACTTTCCGGTTGATATTACAGCTGTGATTACCGTATCGGATAATGGACGCAGTACTGGAAAACTAAGGGAAGAATTTCATACCCCTGCCGTCGGTGATATTAGAAAAGTGATTACCAGTTTATCAAGTACCGAAGAGGACATCAAAAAAATGCTTGAGTATCGCTTTAAAACGACCAGTGACTTAAATGGTCATGCTCTTGGAAACTTAATTCTAACTTCTTTAATTAATATCACAGGAAGCTTAAAGGAAGCCATCAAAGGCCTTTGTAACTTACTAGATGTGAAACACACCGTTTTACCGCTCTCAGAAGATTCTAACATTACTTTAATGGCGGAAACGAAAGAGGGAGAAATTGTAGAAGGGGAGACGAGTATTACTGCTCATCCAAGCAAATTAAAAAGACTTTTTTATAAAGAAGAACCACAAGTCTTAGAAGAAGTGATCATGGCTATCAAAGAAGCGGATGTAATTTTATTTAGCATGGGAAGCCTTTATACCAGTTTGATTCCCCATCTTTTAAGCAAAAAAGTGATAGCCGCTTTTGATGAAGTAACCACTCCCATTGTTTATCTATGTAATATCGTAACTCAACCGGGAGAAACGGACAACTTTGCCGTGAGTGATCATGTAAACTTAATTAATCAATATCTGGGAAAACATAAACTTGATACGGTTATCGCTTCTAATTCCGAAATTTCCAAAGAAATGGTGGAAAAATATTCTACAACCGAACAAAAAGATCCTGTCAAAATTGACTATCCCGTTTTAGCAACCTTAGATGTAGAACTAATTGAAGCGGATCTTTTAACCATTGTAGATAATACCTTAAAACATCACAGTCAAAAATTAAGCTCCCTTATTTTTTCTTATTTGATGAGGTGAAACATGTCATTTACTACTAAAGTCAAAGAAGAATTGTTAAAAATGGACCACATGAGTCAATCAGAAAAGCTCGCTTTCCTTTCTGGCTTTGTGCGCAATAATGCCGCCTGGGAAGAAGAAAGCTTAATGCTCAGTAGTGAAAGAAAAGGAATCATTGATTATGTAGGAAATATACTGGAAGAAGAAGAAATAACCTTTGAAAAAGGGATTAGAAATGGAAACAACTTTAATAAAAACAAATTATATTTAATTTTAATTACCCAAAAAGTAAATCTCTTACTCGATAAAATTGCCTATCAACAAGAAACACCTCCGCTATACTTAGTCGATGGAAATGAAGAAGCAAGATGTTATATAAGAGGCGTTTTTCTAAATAGTGGTAGTGTAAATGATCCCAAAACATCTCGTTATCATATGGAGATCATTGTAAATTATCCAGACGAAGCCATCTTTATTCAAAAAATATTAAATCGCTTTGACTTGAATGCTAAACTTTTAAATCGTGACAAAGGATATATGATCTATTTAAAAGAAGCGGAAAAGATAAGTGATTTTCTTAAAATATTAGGTGCTTCGAAAGCAGTTCTATACTTTGAAGATGTTCGAATTTACCATGAGAAAAAAAATGAAACCAATCGCTTAAATAACTGTGAACAAGCAAACATGGATCGTGTGATTGCCAATGCAATGGAACAATTAAAGCAAATTCAAGTATTGCGAGATAACCTGGCGATCGAATTATTAGATGACAAAACAAAAGAAGCTTTAATCTATCGCGAAAAATATAAAGAAGCGTCCCTCAAAGAGTTAAGTGAAATCATTACCTTAGAAACGGGAAAAAAAATTACCAAATCAGGCTTAAATCATCGCTTTCGTAAGATCAAAGAGTTAGCTCAAAAATTTATGGAACAAGGAGACACAAATGAAGAATAAAACAATCGTATTTTTCGTTGTTGTACTTATCATCATGGCCGTTTTCTTTTTCTTTCCCAAACAAACAAGAAAAGAAGAACCGCCAAAAGAAGAACCACCTCAAGAATTATTTTCTTCTTATTATAAGGAAGCTCTTTCCTTGCTAGAAAACATGACGTTAGAAGAAAAGATTGGTCAACTATTTCTAGTTCGCTTTGATGAAAATGAAATCGTATTAGATTTAAAGGAGGCACCTCCAAGTGGTTATATTCTCTTCGCAAAAGACTTAGAAAAAGAAACGAAAGAAAGTTTAACCACAAAGTTAGCGACTTATCAACAAGAAAGCAGCATCCCTCTTATTTTCGCCACCGATGAAGAAGGGGGAATTGTTACCCGAGTGAGCCGTTTTTCTTCCTTTCGTTCCGAAAGATTTAAAAGCGTTCGAGAATACTATTTAGAAGGTGGTATTCCTCGTCTTCTAGAAATAGAACAAGAAAAAGAAGCTCTCCTAAAAGAGCTTGGCATCAACCTCAATCTAGCGCCAGTTGCCGATATCTCTACCAATGAAAACGACTATATTTATAACAGAACCTTAGGAGAAGATAGTGAAGTAGTAACCGAGTATATCTGTCAAATTGCTCGTTATGCTTATCAAAATAACTATCCCATTACATTAAAACACTTTCCAGGATATGGAGGAAACTTAGATACACATAATGGAATCAGTGTAGACCAAAGAACCGAAGAGGAATTACAAGAAAATAGCTTGCCACCATTTCAAGCAGGAATCGAGGAGAAGGTTCCTCTCATCATGGTTTCTCATAATATTATTTCTGCTTATGACAGCAATAATCCTGCCTCTTTATCCAAAGAAGTTCACGAAAAATTGCGAGAAATGGGATTTACGGGTCTGATATTAACGGATGATTTAGCCATGGAAGCCATTCAAGATTCTTTAAATGGCGAAAAAGAAGCGGTAAAAGCCTTTCAAGCTGGAAATGATTTAATCATGACCTCAAGTTATCAAACCGATAAGCAAGACCTAAAAGAAGCCGTAGAAAATGGCACCATCACAGAAAGTGAGATTGATGAAACCGTAAAAAGAGTCTTAGCCTTCAAGTATCAGTATCAAATCATAACAAAACGAGAACTTAATGAACAACCGTCTTAAGTTCTCGTTCTTTCTTATCGGTTCTGCCGGTTAAATAGTCAAAGGAAACTTGATAAAACTGACACAAATGAAAGAGTTTAAAAGCAGTAGGAGTTCTTGCACCTGTTTCGAAACTAGAATAAGTGGTTTGAGCAAATCCCGTCTTTTTACTTAACAAACTCTGGCTCATATGATTTTCCC
Source organism: uncultured Bacilli bacterium (assembly GCA_944331945.1). GTDB lineage: Bacteria > Bacillota_I > Bacilli_A > RF39 > UBA660 > Onthousia. The sequence goes on along the minus strand of CALVJC010000011.1, from coordinate 2,476 downwards.
TCCGGAGTAATCGTAACCTTTTTCGCATTAAATCAAGATTAATCTTTCTTTTTGGTACTTCTTTTGAATTTTCAGAAATTCCCACAAAATAATCTAGACTAACATGATAAAAATTTGCTAGTTCATTAAGCTTTTCTAAAGTAATATCATTAATTCCTTTTTCCCATTTGCTATAAGTATTCGCTTTTACATTTAGCATACGAGCAATTTGCCATTGCTTTAGATCTTTTTTTACTCGAAGCTCTGCAAACCGAAATATTGTATTTTCCATTCCCATCACCAAATTCATTGTAAGAGAAAAATAAAAAAAGATTTTAAAATGGGATATCATGTGTTAATACAAAGAAATAAAAAAGTGTCTAGAAGAAAAATTAACTGAGAATTTGATCGACAAGTCCATAGGCAACGGCTTCCTTGGCCTCCATAAAATTATCTCGTTCCGTATCCCTTTCAATTTGTTTCAATGACTTCCCAGTATGCTTTGCTAACAAACGATTTAACTTTCCTTTCGTCTTCAAAATATGCTCGGCCGCAATTTTAATTTCACTCGCTTGCCCTTGAGCTCCTCCTAAAGGTTGATGGATCATCACTTCGCTATTTGGTAAAACATAACGTTTCCCTTTTTCACCACTCGCTAACAAAAAAGCAGCCATCGACGCAGCAATTCCTAAACAGATGGTACAAACCTTACTCTTGATAAAATGCATGGTATCAAAAATAGCCATTCCCGCCGTTACTGAGCCGCCTGGAGAATTAATGTACAAAGAAATATCCTCATGATTCAAAGAATCAAGATATAAAAGCTCAGCGACAACGGTATTCGCTAAAGCATCATCGATCTCCCCGGTTAACAAAATAATCCGATTCTTTAAAAGCCGAGAAAAAATATCATAACTTCTCTCACCACTAATTTCTTTATCGACAATCATTGGAATTAAATTCATTCTTCTCACCTAGTTCTACTATATCCAATCACTCTTCAAAATATACAAAACTTATTTCGCCAAAATGTTGGAAAGCAAAAGAATTGATAAAAGCCGATTCCTTTGCTATAATCTTAATTAGAATAAGAAGGTGAAAACATGATAGAAGAAATTACAATTACCATCAATGACGAAGAAAGACAAATTCCTCGTGGAACCACGCTATTACAAATAAGTAAGGAATATAGCAAAAAGTATCGCTTTCCAATCCTTCTAGCGCAAGTCGATAATACTTATCGAGAACTAAGTTATCAAATAACTAAACCCTGTAAAATTGAATTTCTCGATTTAAATTCTAGGGTAGGGAATCGTGTTCATATCGCAGGTCTTACCTTCCTTTTATTAGTAGCGGTAAAAGAACTATATGGAGAAAAAGCCAATATTATTGTGCAACATTCGCTAGACAAAGGAATTTATATTGAGACAACCTTTCCAATCAGTGAAACTCTAACCAAATCCATTGCGAAGAAAATGGTTTCTTTTGTGGAAAAAGATTTGGCAATTACCAAGATAAACATTGAACGCCTTGCTGCCATTCGTTATTTTGAAAGTATTAAAGATTATGCCAAAGCCAATATTATGAAATATAACACCAATACTTTTATTACTCTTTATCGCCTTGGAAATTACTACAATTACTTTTACTATTACATGCCAACTTCCACGGGCCTTTTAAAAGATTTTAAATTAACCTATTTAAATGATAATGGATTCATATTACAATTCCCTACCGTATATTCCAAAAATAAAATTACAGAATATGTTCATCATCCCCATATGTTTCAAGTATTTAGAGAATGTCATGAATGGGCTAAGTTGATGAAGATTGAAAATGTTTCCGACTTAAACCGTGTCGTATCCAATGGAAAAATAAATGATTTAATTCGAATTGATGAGACCCTACAGAGCAATCGCCTCTTAAATGTAGCGAAAAAAATTGTAGAGAAGAAAAAAGATAAGAAAATTATTTTATTAGCAGGACCTTCTTCCAGTGGCAAAACAACAACAACTATGAAACTGTGTATGTATTTGAAAAGTTTTGGACTGAATCCTAAAATGCTCAGTATGGATGATTACTTTGTGGACCGCAAAGATACCCCCATTAATGAAAAAGGAGAAGCAGACTATGAGAGCTTTCAAGCCGTGGATCATGATTTGATGAATGAACAAATGAAAAAGCTTTTAAATCATGAAGAAGTTCTCGCTCCTGTCTATAACTTTTTAGCGGGAGAAAAAGAATTTATCAAACCGATGAAACTGGAAGAAAATGATATTCTTTTAATCGAAGGAATTCATGCCTTGAATCCCAAAGTACTAGTAGAAATACCAGCCAAAAATAAGTTTAAAATATATCTATCTGCTTTAACAGAATTAAACTTAGATTATCATAATCGTTTTCCAACCACAGATAATCGCCTTTTAAGAAGAATTGTACGCGACAATCGTACCAGAGGCTATCAAGTGGAAGAAACGCTTAAAGTATGGCCCAATGT
>CALVJC010000010.1 GCA_944331945.1 uncultured Bacilli bacterium | reverse complement strand
TCTCATCTTAACAAACTGAGTATTCAAAGTATTCGCACTATCATCTTCAAATCCAACTTGATAATAAGCCGTAATATTTCCGGTATTTGTAATCGTAAATGTATAAGGCTCACTCGCTAACCCTTTGCTATCCGACATGGGTGCAATATTATCTAAAGTAATAATATTAGAATCTTGAAAATCAATCCGAAGGGTTCCACTGACAATACTTACTTCTTTTTCACCCGTTAAAGTTTTTGTTAAATAACCAAAAGAAATACCTACCGTACAAACACATAAAGCAAGAATAGAAATTGTTAAAATAATTGCCTTTTTTCTTTTCATGAAACCCTCTCCCCTTAATGTACAATTTTTCTGGTCGTTCGAATTTTCTTATGATCCAAAAAGATTAAACCAACAGAAATAATTCCTTCGATAATAATCGTCACAAAATAAGTTCTCCAAAAACTATCCGCTAAAATCATCCGACTTGAGAATAACATACTAATAAAATTATCCATTAACATCGCTAAAATATAAGTTGCAAGCAAAGCGAATTTATTACTATCGGTATTGATAAAGATATAATAATAGAAAACTAAGTTCACAACTTGACTTGCTAAATAACCTAAAATTTCACCCGTTAAAGGAACATAATCAATTTCTTGCTGCCCTAAAATATTCGCGACGATGGCAAAGAATAACAGTAAACAGGCCGAATAACTAATCGCATTAAAAGTTTCCTTATAACCATACTTTTTAGTAATAATATTGGCAATAAAATAACGGAATGGATAAGCAAAAATTGCTATGGTCAACGTCGTTTTTCCTACCGAAAAATCAAAATTACCTAAAACCCATCCTAAAATAGTCACTGCCGTTAATAATAAAACATAAACCCAAACTCCCACTTGCTCTTCCCGAGCCACTCTTTTTTTCACGGAATTTTTTCTCACTTGTGGATCACTCCTTCTCTATTCTCTTACATTATTACTATAACACAAACAAGAAAAAAAGAAAACAAAAAAAGAAAAAGCTTCCATCCTATGATATAATGAAATAAAAATAGCAAAAATTGTTATTAAGGAGTGTTAGTATCATGTTAGATAGAATATTCGATTTAGCAAAAATTCAAAATAAAATAATCAATTTTAGTAAGCCCCTAAAAAAGAAATATTATGATTACCTAGTTCATGAATTTGGAATTCTTTTTACTTACCACTCCAACCGAATCGAAGGAACAAACATGACCTTAACTCTCAATGACACCAGAGAAATATTAAACAACACTTATCAGATAGAAACAACTATGGATAAGAAAAGGCAAAGAGAAATAAAAGAAACCATAAACCATCAAAAAGCTTTTCAATACATTTTTGACGCCTTAGAAGAAGATATTGACATTATAACAAGAATGAAAACACTACATCAAATCATTGGTAATGAAGTGATTGAAAATGCTGGAAATTATAAAAAAAGAGAGAACTATCTAATAAATAGTAATGGCAAAGAAATAGAATTCACAAAGCCTTCTTTCGTTCCTCTTAGAATGGAAGAATTAAAAAAGGAATACGAAACCACATGGCAAAACTTAACAGCCTTTGAAAGAGCGGTAAGACTACATATGGCCATAGTTAACATCCACCCCTTTTGTGATGGAAATGGACGGGTAGCGAGATTAATCATGAACTATGAACTAATAAAATGGGCTTATCCCCCTATTTTGATTAACGAAAAACAAAAGCTATCTTATTACTCCATGATCGAAGAAATTAACATAAATACAGATTATCAAAATAATCCATTAAAAATTGGAGATATTACACTATTCTGTGAAACAATAGATCAATTATCGGTGATGACTTTTAAAAATATGCAAAAGGATTGAAAAGAAAATGCAAGAAAAGCATAGATTTTGTTTTCTTGCATATTTTTTTATAGGTGACCCATGTTGAAAAAAATCTTTTTTACGCTTATTCTCTTTTTAATTCCCTTTCCTGTTTTTGCTCATCAAGATACCGCCACATCAACCATCGTCATGGACATCGATAGTGGTCGAATTCTCTATCAAAAAAATAGTAATGAGCGCCGTCTAATCGCTTCCATTACCAAAATCATGACTGCCACCCTTGCGCTTGAAAGTGGAAAATTAGAAGAAAATGTTACAGCTGGAGAAGAAGTTTTAAAAATGTACGGAACAAGTATTTATATGCAGATGGGCGAAACCATGACCCTAGAAGATCTTGTTTATGGCTTAATGCTTCGAAGTGGAAACGATGCCGCCGTCGTCATTGCCAACTATCTAGCAGGAAGTGAAGAAGAGTTTGTCAAACAAATGAATCAAAAAGCAAAAGAAATTGGTATGACAAACACGAATTTCGAAAATTCTCATGGGCTTGATGAAGAAACACAAAATTACTCTACCGCCAAAGATATGGCTCTTCTGAGTCGTTATGCCTATAAAAACTTAGAAACATATCGCGAAATCAGTGGTACTTATAAACATATTGTCAAAACTGAAGATAAAACCTATCTTTGGTATAATCGCAACAAACTTTTAAACAGTTATGAATATTGTACGGGAGGCAAAAATGGCTATACCCCAAGCGCTGGAAAAACCTTAGTCACCACAGCCGAAAAAGATGGCCTTCGCCTTACCATTGTCACCTTAAATGATGGCAACGAATATGAAAATCATAAAAATTTATATGAAGAAATGTTTGATCAATATGATCTTTACCAAATTATAGATAAAGATTCCTTCTCTTTTTCCGATAAAAAATTAAATGGTACTGCTTACATTAAAGAATCTTTCTATTATCCTCTAACCGAAGAAGAAGCAGAAAATACCCAAATCATCGCTCAAATGGACCCTACCATTCAAACAGGCAAAATCGGAAATATCAGTATTCGTTTATACCAAGAAGAAATAAAAAAAATCCCTATCTATTTAAAAAAAGTAGAAAAAAAGAAAAAGGGATTCTTTAACTGGTTTTAACGAGCCTTAAAAAAGTAATACTAGGCCTTGCCATAAAGCGATAAGGATAATCACTTGTTCCAAGCCCTGAAGAAATATAAAATTTGGTATTATTAATGTCATAGTAATCTTCCGTATATTTACTAGCATGATCCTTCTTTACAAAAGCCGGAAGAAATGGAAGCCGTACCTGTCCTAAATGAGAATGTCCCGCCATAGCCAAGTTAACAGTATGATAAGTTAGGGCCTCATCAATATAATCTGGTTTATGCATCAGTAAAATAGAGAAAATATTTTCATCATGCCCCTCCATACTATAATACTGAAAAGCTTGACTATAATTAATAGTCTCTTGATTTGTATTTAAACCAATCAATAAAATTGGTGACAAACTATTGGAATAAATCAATTCATAATTATCATCTAAAATCGTAAAACCACAATCAATTAAAATAGACTTGGCATCCTCTTGATCACTTTCTCCTAAAACTGCATATTTTCCTAAAGTAGCCGTTAACTTCTTTAACTCTGTCACCAAACTTTCTCGCTCTTCCGTACTTAAATCTTTATCGACTAAATCTCCCGTAAAGAAGAGAAGATCAGGCTTCCGCCGATTAATCAGACGAACGGTATCTTCTAATAATGTTTGATTCTCATAATGCAGATCAGAAAACTGGATAATCTTTAGCCCATCAAAACTAGAAGGTAAGGAACTTACTGCCACCGTTTCTTCTTTTACTATAATTTTTACGGTTCCAATAAAAGTCACATAAAAACAAAGAGCAAAGACAAACACAAAAAGAAAGAGAAGAAGCTTAACCACTCTTTTTACAAGCTTCTTTTGAGATTCTTTTTTTTGCTCTTTTATAATTTCATCTTGTTTTTCTTGATTTAACTCTTCTCTACTTTTCATATGACCCTTCCTATTCTTTTATTATATCAAATCTTCGTCTTTTGGAATATAAATTTTGTATTTTTTATCTTGATAAACCAACTGATAACTGTCACTTTCTGCCAAGTAATCCCATAAAATATCTTTCTTTTGTATTAATAAATGGGTAAAGAAATATTCCTCTAAAAATTCTTCAATCGCTATAGGATCTGCTGTTTCATACTGTAAGTGATAATATTCTCCTAACACATCTTTTTGATGATTAATACCCGGTAAAAACACTTCCGCTCTTGGATCAATATAAGGATGATACCCACGAAATTCTAAATAACTTCCATCATCAAATCCGGTATATAAAGTCATTGTTTCTTCATCTGCATAAGTATCAAGATATTCGACTGCCCCATCCAATGGATGAACTACCTGTATCCCTTGACTTACAAGGAAAAAACAACTTCCAAAAAGAAACGTCAAAACAGTACAACTCAAAACCGTTCCCCGAAGAGAAAAAGGCATGTTCATTCTTCTCCCTTTCTTCTCAAAATAAGAAGCCAAAGGAAAAATAGCAGCGATCAAAAAGAAAGGAAAACCTCGCTTTGCTGTTAAAGCCAAATAAATCGTTCCTAAAAGCAAAAGAAAATAACGCACTTTCAAAGGCTTATTTTTATCTCGTAAATAAAGAAAAATCACGAATAAAATACTAGCATAAACGGTAATACCAAAAAAACTTTTAATTGTCGGGGGCTTCATCTCCACAATCATCTGCATATAAGGACAACCATAAGCTACAAAAAGATAAGTTAACATCGAAAGACCATAAGGATTAAGGAAAGCGACGAAAATCATGGAAAGAAAAGCAAGAAACAACGGTTTCTTTGGATACCCTTCTCCGTGAAATCCAAAGAAAGAAAAGGAAAAAGAATCAATCAAGTAAGGAATCATAAAACAAATAAGCATCCACCATAACGATCCATGTAAATTAATTTCTAATAAAGATAATATGGGCAAAAGGAAAAGATAACGTTTCTTTTTTTTCCGAATATAACTTTCCAAACAATAAAACAAAAGAACATAAATAATAAAACTAAAAATCTGTGGTCTTGCAACAAAAAAGCCAAGCGATAAAAGTAATCCAACCACAAAGGTAAGCAAAAAAGAAAGATAAAAATTACGTTTCGAGAGCAACATACACAATCGATAAAAAAGGAATAAGAAAACCCCAGCTAACAACGTCACAAAGCAAGCCAGTCCTAACGCTCCAAAACTATGATAAACAAGAGCAAAAATACTTGCACTTAACCACTGCTGCATCACAAAATCAAAATTTTGATGCATCGTAAATGGTTCTGTATAAGGAATACCCGAAGATAAAACATAATCCCCACTATGAATTAAAAACCAAGTATCATTATCAAGGCGCATATTATTTTTAAAGCATAATAGAAGAGGAATGAGTAAAAAGAAAAAAAGAAGAAATTTAGGCGGGCGATATTTTTGAAAAAACTTTTTTATCATTTTTCAGATTCCACTAAATTTTCGCCTGTCATTTCTTCTGGAACATCTAACGATAAAAGAGATAACATCGTAGGGGCAATATCGGCCAACTTTCCATTTTTTAAAGTAAGATTTTCTTTGGTAATGATAAAAGGCACCAAAGAAGTCGTATGACTTGTTACTGGAACATGCTTTTCATCCCACATCATATCACAATTACCATGATCCGCTGTAATCAACAAAATTCCTTCTTTTTCTTTTACTTTTTGATATAACCTACCTAAACATTCATCTAAGACTTCTACTGCTTTGATGGCTGCTTCATAAACGCCAGTATGCCCAACCATATCTCCATTCGCATAATTTAAAATAACCACATCAAAAACATCTTGATCAAGTTCTTTTAATAAAGTATCGGTCACTTCCAAAGCGCTCATTTCTGGCTTTAAATCATAAGTAGCAACTTTCGGAGAGGGAATCAAAATCTTCTTCATTCCTTTATAATTTTCTTCAATTCCTCCATCAAAAAAGTACGTAACATGAGCATATTTCTCCGTTTCTGCAATGCGTAATTGTGTTTTTTGACACTTTTCTAAATAAGCGCCAAGTGTCATTTTTAAATCCGGTAATTGAAAAGCAGAAGGACAAAGAACAGACTCTGTCACCGGCATCATTGTAACCACTTTTAAATCCGAAAAGTGTTTTACTTCCATCTCCTGAAAATCTGGATTCGTCAAAGCCGTCATCATCTCTCTTAAACGGTCGGGACGAAAGTTAAAGACAATGATACCATCTTCATCCTCTATTTTTTTATCCGCAAGCACAGTCGGTGTCATAAACTCATCCGTAATATCTTTGGCATAATTTTTTTCTAACACTTCTTGATAATTATTGGCCCGATCACCTTCCCCAAAGACAATCGCATCATAAGCTTTCTTTAACCGATCATAGTTATTATCTCGATCCATGGCATAATAACGTCCACTTATGGTAGCAATAGTACCAAAACCAACTTCAGCAATTTTTTCTTCCAATTGTTTTAAATAAATTCCTGCACTATGTGGATCCACATCTCGTCCATCCAAATAAACATGAAAACAAACATCACGAATACCATGTTCTTGACACATATCAATTAAAGCCATGAAATGATTGATATGAGAATGGACACCGCCATCGGATAATAATCCCATAAAATGTAAAGTAGAATGATGCTTTTTTACATGATCAAACACTTCTAAAAACTCTTTTTTTTGGAAGAAAGAGCGATCCAAAATGGCCTGATTAATAAACTCAAGCGGTTGATACACAACCCTTCCAGCTCCAATATTCATATGACCTACTTCACTATTTCCCATTTGTCCTTCAGGAAGCCCGACTGCTGTCCCACTAGCTTCTAAAAGACTATGAGGATAATGATTCCATAAAAAATCAAAATTAGGTTTTTTCGCATGAGAAAAAGCATTACCATCCATCTCTTTTCTCATTCCACAACCATCTAAAATACAAAGCACAACTGGCCTCTTCATTTTATCATCTCCAAGCTTATTCATATTCTTACTAACTTATTATAACCTATAATAGCATAAAAAAACAAACAAAAAAAGAGACATTCGCCTCTATTCTGAAACACTTTCAAATTGAGAGTTATATAGATCGGCATAAAATCCTTTTTTCTCTAACAATTCTTCATGGGTTCCTTGTTCCACAATGTCTCCATCTTTCATCACTAAGATTAAATTAGCATTCTTAA
>CALVJC010000009.1 GCA_944331945.1 uncultured Bacilli bacterium | reverse complement strand
ATTTTGTTCTAATCTTCCTAATTCATCCAAGATTTCCTTTCCCTCCTTCCAATCTCCGACTATTCTCTTCGCCTCTTCATAATCTTCCGCCAATAATAGTGCAAACCCTGCTTCAACCTTGTTATCTCCATTATAGCAGATACCTTTGTATTTTTCTAGATAGATCTCATAACTTTCTATGTCTTCGATCAAATTATGATACTTCTCACTTCGAAACTTATAAGCATCTAATCCTTGCTCTTTATCTTCTTTACAATAATCTTTAATGAGATTAATCAGGGTTACCTTTACCTTCTTATCATAATTCTCTCCTTTTTCATAAAGAGAACCGGCAATTCGATAGAGGTAAGAATAATTCTTTCTCCTAGTCCTTTCTTCATAACTAGTATTGGCTTCGATAATGATGGCATGATCTTGTTTCTTTAACAAGATATCTAGCCGAAAGTCTTTTCGTTTATTGCCCGAATTTAACTCTTGATCATGAAATGTATAATCCATCAAAGAATATCCTGTTTCTGCTTCGATCAAATCCGAAAAGAACTTCAAATAAGGGCTCTCTTTTATTTATTTTTTTAGAGTCGAATCGGTTAATAATGAATAAAATTTAATATAAAATTCCTCCTTTCGAGAACAAGATAACAGAAAAGAAATTGGAAAGCAAATGACCAATTTTTTAAATTCAGACAAAAAATAAGGTGAATATTGTATTTTCCCCTAGGGAATTTTCAATATTCACCCACAAACGATAACCCAATTTTAAAAATTGGTACTTTTTTTAATTTTTTTACTTTTTATTCTAATTCTACCAAAGATAATTTTTTATCTTCGTGAACAAAAGTTAAGGTAGCTTCATTCTGATAGCCTAAATCTTTTTTATAGGTCCATGATGCTGTTACTTGATAAGCATTGTCATCAGTCACATCAAGAGCCGTATAACTTGTATTTTCAATCGAGTTGATGGTTATCTCATCTACTTCTGGAAGTTCTTGATCTCTTTCATCATACATATTATTTTCTACATATTTATAAAGAGTATTTTCGGCATTTTCTAAGAAATCGCTTAAAGCCGCACTATGAACGAAATCCGTTCCTCCAACATCAGTGTTAGCAACTTTATTGTTCAATGAATAAAAGTCTAACAAAAACATTTTACTAATTTGTTCTACATATGCTTCTTCATCGACTTCTTCTTGACTTAAAATATCCTGTAATTCTTGAAACATCTTTTTGTACTCTGCACTTTTATCTGATTTTAGCACATATCCATACTCTGGAATTTCATTTACTACAGTCGCTGCCGGTATAGCATCTTCTTTACTATATTCACGATAACAGAAAAATCCGATCACTACAAGAACAATAATCAAAATAATGACTAATAGAATCTTTACCTTTTTCTTTAGCTTCACTCTTCTTCCTCCTCATTTACTACTTTATCTTTATCTGGATTTAATAAATCAAAGACAATCATATTATTTGATACATCTAATAAATTTTCTACATAACTGTTATTTTCTTGAATATAATCCTCACTAATAATTTCATCTTTTAATGGCATGTATTCTTCATCTTGACTATTATAATAAACTTTATTCGTTAACCAGTTTCCATTTGGGAATACAACAATGTTGTCTTCTCCAATTTCAAAAATATCATGACCTAAAGCATATTTATTATAAAATCCTAACATATTTCCAATGGTTGGCATAACATCATACATACCCATAACATCATCAATTACTTGAGGTTCAATGGTACCGTCTTTGGTCCAAATAAGAAGAGGTACTTTTCGATTAAGTTCATAATGATAACTGTTAAATTCTTGGTATGTTGGATCATCAGAAGATTTCACATCATCCGTTTGCATGTCATAGTTTAACATTCTGATGTAATCAGCTCTTGGAAGACGAGCATCATGGTCTCCATATAATATGACAACGGTATTGTCAAGGAGTCCTTCTTCATCCATTTTTTGGAAAAACTCTCCTAAAGCGGCATCGGCATAATGCACGGATTTAAAGTAATTTCCTAATTTTGTTCCTTCTAGATATGGGTGTTCCACTACCGTCGTTGTTCCATCTTCATTTTGGATGGTCTCATTCATCGTTACTTTAAATTCTCCATATTTATCGACGTCGGAGAATGGGGTATGGTTTGTAAGGGTAATTAAGACTCCATAGAATTTTTCGTGTTCTTCACTAATTTGTTTGATTTTTTCTACTGATTGTGCAAAGAAGGATTTATCGGAAAGTCCTAAGCCAATCACATCTTCATCTTTTACTTCATAAGTTTCTTTACTATAAAAGTTATCATAGCCTAAGGATTCGTGCATGGCTCTTCGGTTCCAGAAATCTGCATTGTTTGCATGCATACTAAAGGTGTAATAACCTTTGTCCTTCAATAATTTTGGTGTACTAATATAAGTCCGATCAAAGTAACTAACAAAGGCCGTTCCGCTTTGTGTTGGCATGAGACTAGTATTGAAAGTTAATTCGGTATCACTTGAGGTACCTACACTAACTTGCGAATAAAAATTAGAGAAAAACATACCTTCTTTGATCATTTTATTTAAATTTGGTGTTACTTCTTGTCCATTAAAAGTTGTATTTAATGCAACATCTTGTAGGCTTTCGGCATGAATGACAATGACATTCTTTCCTTCTAGGATATTGGTATATTCATTGGTATAATCCTGGGTATCACTTGTTCCTTCAAAGTAATCATCCATATCCTTTTTCGCATTATCATAGCCAAACATAGCGGTTATTTTTGGTTGAAGACTTTTTACTAAGTCGTTTCCTTGGTATAAGTAAATTCCAAAGCGCATAACAATGTATTCACGATTCCATTGTTTCACAAAGCGTCCTATTTCTAGTCCAGACAAGGTAAAACAGAAGACAATTAGAGTAATAGCTCCAACAATTAAGGTGTTGAAAAACTTTTTCTTGCGTTCTTTCTTTTCATATTTTTGATATTCCCCTTTTTTGGCCAAACGATGATAATAAAAAATAAAAAAGAAAAGGGGTATCAAGTAGAATAAGTCTTTTAATTGTAAAACATTCTGAACTACGGCATCTCCAACCGGGCCAATAAATTGCGTTAAAGATAACATAGAGAAACTAGCGAATGATGTATAAAACGTATAATAAACGGAGTTTACCATACAAATGGCAGTGAATAGAACCGCCCAAATGGATAAATAACGGTAACGACCTTTTCCCTTAAACAAATAAGAAAAAGAGCCTATGGCCATCACAATTCCAAGGTCAGCAATAATTGGTCTGATAGCAAAAATATTTTCTGTCGTTTGCATCGTTAAAATACGAAGCATCGTTGAATTTATGACACAAACAATAACAAAAGCGACAAACAAACGGTTGTTTTTGAAATAGTTTCTAATAACATGTTCTTTTTTTATTTTTTTAAAAAAGTGGATTACTTTATTTTTTAAATTTTGTAATTTCTCTTTCATAGAATACCTCATTTCCTATTCATTATAACACTCCACTCTTAATTTTTCAATTTTTGTTCTTTTTCGAATGTTATTTTGGACAAATATTGTAAAGTTTTATTCTATTTCAAAGACATTTTGTAAGTTAAGTTGAGAAATATCTTTATTGGTGTATAACAAAGCTAATATATCATTTTCTTTTACAGTACTACCAATTGTTTTCGCAAGAGCAATCCCAGCATTGTAATCAATTTTTTCACCTTTTGTAGTTCTGCCTGCACCTAATTGTAAAGCTATTTTAGCAAGGGCATTTCCATCGATGTTGGTTAAAGTTCCACTCGTCGTAGCTTTTATGGCATATTGTTTGGAAGTTATTTTTAACTTAGTTAAATCGCCATGCTGTGCTTTGATCCATTCTTCAAATTTTTGATATGCTTTGCCTGAGGTAAGAGCTTCTTCGGCTTCTTTTTTGGCTTGTTCCAACGATTCTTCTTTGGCCATTGCAATAAGTTCTGCGGCAAGATTTAAACAGTGGTCGCGTAATTCTCCTTTTTCTTTGTTTTGTAGTACAGCCATCGCCTCAATTACTTCTAGTTTATTACCAATTGTTCTTCCCAAAGGATGATCCATATTGGAAAAACAGGTTTTTACTTCACTACCATATTTTTCTCCTATTTTGATCATGAGATCGGACAGTTCTTCCGCTTCCTCTTCCGTTTTGATCAAAGCTCCGGTTCCAATTTTAATATCAATTATAATTTTATCGGCTCCAGAAGCAATTTTTTTACTCATAATACTTGAGGCAATTAAAGGAATTGATTCTGTGGTAGCGGTTACATCTCTTAGGGCATATACTTTTTTATCTAATGGTACTAGTTCTTCACTTTGACTAGTAACGATGAGTCCTACTGCTTTGGCTTGGGCTTTTATTTCTTTTTCTGTTAGTTCTATTTTAAAGCCCGGAATCGACTCTAATTTATCGATCGTTCCTCCCGTATATCCTAAGCCTCTTCCACTCATTTTAACCATTGGGATATGACAGCTAGCGACAATAGGACCTAAAATTAAGGTGGTTTTGTCTCCTACTCCACCGGTAGAATGTTTATCAACTGTTTTCATCTTTAAATCACTAAGATCAAGTTTTTTACCACTGTTTAGAAAAATATCCGTTAAATCAAGAGTTTCTTCTTCACTCATTCCTTGACAGCAGATGGCCATTAAAAAGGCACTCATTTGATAATCTTTTACTTTTCCTTCTTGATATCCTTGAAAAAGAGTTTCAAGCTCTCTGGTGGTTAATTCTTCTTTTTTGCGTTTTTTATTTATGATATCTACGATCAATATTATCACCTCGTATTGGTTGTACTATTCCCTTGACTGGAATTCTTGTTGTTTCTATCCTACTAATGTTACTTTATCATACTCCCAAAAGTTCTTCAATCGAATTTACAAAACTTTTCTCTACATTTTCCTTTCTTTATCATAAGAAAAAGCTACGATGTTCGTTTATCGTAACTTCTTTTCTACTAGTTCAGCACATCTTTTGGGATTTTCTAATACTAAATTATAAATTGCTTGATGTTTTCTTAATTCTTCAATAAATTCAATTTCTTCTTTTGCCATATGGACCGTTTTTTTCTTTTCATCCATGACTTTTTTATCGTTTCCCAAAAGATAATTTAAATCTACTTGGAAAAATTTTTCTAATTCAAATAACGTTTCTAAGGTGGGAGTTCTAGTGCCATTTTCATAACAGCATATGCTTACTTTAGTCACATTTATCTTATCTCCTAACTCTTTTTGAGTTAATCCTTTTTCTAATCTTAGTTCTTTTAGTCTTTTTCCTAGTAGCATCCTTCTCACCTCATCAAATCCATTATAAAGAGATCTGTTCTACTTTTGGTCAAAGTTAACTGATAATTAACTTTTGCTTTCGTTTTCGAGCTCTTCTTTTCGTTTGTGGTTGGTTAGAAAGGTTACTCTTTCGGCAATGACTTCTAAGTGGTTTCTCCTCCCTTCTTCGGTTTCAAGCGTTCTAGATTGAAGGCGTCCTCGTATCCCGACAATATCTCCTGTGTGGCAATAAAGAGAGGTCGTCTTGGCTTTTTCTTCCCAAATGGTACAGGGAATAAAATCTGTTTCATAAACTCCTTCCATATTTTTAAAGCTGCGAGGAACGGCTAGAAAGATCGTCCCTACTTTTTTTCCACTTTCTGTGGTTCGGACTTCGATTTCTTTGGCAAGTCGTCCGACTAAAATTAAATCATTTAACATTTTTTCTCTCCTTTCAGGAGCTACCGTATCATGTTTCTTTTTTTCTTTCAAATGACCAATTTTGCATTTTCAGCTAGTTTTTTGCGGCAAAATGAAAAATTCCTCTAGGGAATTTTCAATTTTCAGCATATTTTTGGGCTGCTTTTTGAATTTTCCTACTTTATAAATTTTTTTTCAATAGTTGATTTAATTCTACGGCATATTCCATCGGTAGTTCTTCTTTGAACTTTTCTAAGAAACCTAAAACAATTAATTCTTCACAGCGTTCTTGCGGAATTCCCTTGCTCATTAAATAGAATAAATTATCTTCACTGATTTTCGCAACAGAGGCTTCATGTTCTAACATACTATCGTTATTTTCTACAATGTTAGTAGGAATGGTATCGCTCTTACTTTCCTCATCTAGTATTAATGTATCACATTTGATCATGCTCTCAGATGCCGATGCTGATTTTGCTATTTTTACTTTACCACGATAAGTAGCATTTCCCCCTTTGCGAGCGATACTTTTCGAAATGATTTTACTTTTGGTTTCTTGTCCTAAATGAATCATTCTAGCGCCCGTATCTTGAATTTGATCTTTGGTAGCAACGGCAATGCTGATGCAAGTTCCCTTTGAACGGTCTCCTTTTAAAATACAGCAAGGATATTTCATAGTGATTTTACTACCAATGTTGCCATCAATCCATTCCATTTCTCCCTCTTCTTCGACAAGGGCTCTTTTGGTGACTAAATTATAGACATTATTGGCCCAATTTTGGATGGTCGTATAACGGCAATGACTTCCTTTTCCAACATAGATTTCCACCACCGCAGCATGAAGGGAAGATTCACTATAAGAAGGGGCGGTACACCCTTCAATGTAATGAAGAGAACTGTCTTCGTCAACTATAATTAGGGTTCGCTCAAATTGTCCCATGCTTTTACTATTAATTCGAAAATAACTTTGCAAAGGACGATCTAAGGTGGTATGAGGTGGAATATAGATAAAACTTCCACCACTAAATACACTACTGTTTAAGGCAGCATATTTATTTTCTTCCGCTTTGACAATCTTTCCAAAGTATTTTTGCACAAGTTCTTTGTGATCTTTTAAGGCCTGATCGATGGATGTAAAAATAACCTGTTTTTTCTCAAGTTCTTCGATCATTTTATGATAAATAACTTCACTTTCATATTGTACTCCCATGCCCGCCATATGCGTTTCACTTTCTAAAACACCAAGCTCGTTTAGCTCTTCTCTTACCGGTTTTAGTACTTGATTCCAATCATCCTTCATGGTATCATCTTGAGATTTATAATAGATAATGGAGTCCAAGTCAAGAGAAAAAGAAGGACCGAAAGGAAGTTTGTCTTCTATTTTTTCAAAGGTTTCAAAGGATTTTAAGCGATAATCTTTCACCCAATCTGCTTCTTTTTTATAGTTTGATATCTTAATAATATTTTCTTTACTTAAACCTTTTACTTCCATCGAATCATCCTCTCTTAACTCTCGTCTATTTTCTTAAAAATTTTATCGATTGTTTCTTTTGGCAATAAAGCGCACTTTTTGCGATTTGGTTGTAAATAAATTTCATCATAAACGATAAGCTCTTCTAGTTTTTCTTTATCATATTCTTCTTCTTCAATCATATTGGCATAGTTTTGTAATAGTTCTTTCGCTTCTTCCTTGGTTTTACCGATAATCTTTTGTAAAAGAATTGAAGTTGCAGAAGTTGAAATGGCACAGGCTTCTCCATCAAAGTTAGCATCAACAATCTTTCCATCTTCGATTTTTAATTCAATATCGATGTTATCGATACAACTTTCATTGTTGGTATTGGCCATAATATAATCTTTTTCTTTTTTTAATCCCTTATGATAAGGATTTTGATAATTATCTACGATAATTTCTCTTCTTGTTTATTTATCTATTTCCATTTTCTCACCTACAATATAATTTTGTATAAATCATTACTCTTTTTTAATACTTCTATGAAGCGATCAATTTCTTCTTTGGTATTATAGAAGTATAAACTGATACGACAGGTATTTTTGATATTCATTTCTTCTTTTAGGGCTTTGGCACAATGGTTTCCCGCTCTAACACAAATGTGATAATGATCTAAATAAATGGCGGTGTCTTGACTAAAAATACCCTTGATATTAAAAGCTAACACGCCACTATCACTTTTTTTGTTGTAAAGAATGATAGTATCAAGTTCTTCTAGTTTTGAAACGAGATATTTTTTCAAGTCTTTTTCATAGGCAGAAATATTATCCATGCCAATGGACTCTAAATAGTCAATCGCTTTTCCAAGACCGATGACTTCACCAATGGGAGGTGTTCCAGCTTCTAAACGGGTAGGAAGGCTTTTGTATTCTACTTGTCCATCGCTATCAAAGGATTGATTCATGCCTCCGCCATATTCTAAGGGGCGAAGGGCTTCTAGGTATTTCTTTTTCCCATACAAAACACCGACTCCATTTGGTCCAAGCATTTTGTGCGCAGAAAACACCAAGAAGTCAATGTTATCTTTTTGAACATCTGTTTTTTGATGCGGAACACTTTGCGCTCCATCGACAACAAATAAGATCCCTTTTTCTTGACAAAGCATTCCAATTTCATGGATAGGTCTGATATCCCCTACTACATTAGTAATGGCTGCAAGAGAAATGACTTTGGTTTTATCGGTAATTGCTTCTTTCACCTTTTCTAATTCTAATTCATATTGATCATTTAAAGGAATATACTTTAAGTTTATTTTTTTCGTGCGGGAAAGCTCTAACCAAGGCAAGACATTCGAAGCATGTTCCGCTTTGGTTAATAAGATTTCATCCCCATCGTTTAGATAATCTTTCATAAAGCCAAAAACAATTTTGTTCATCCCATCGGTTGTACCAGAAGTAAAAACAATTTCTTCATGACTAGTAGCATGAATGAATTTTACAACTTTATTTCGGACTTGTTCGTAAGCATCACTGGCTTTTAAACTAATTTCATAATCTCCACGATGGATATTCGCAGGATAATTACGATAATAGTCCACCATCGCTTTGATGACGCATTCTGGCTTTAGACTTGTCGCTCCATTATCAAAATAGATCATGTTCTCTTTTAAAATGGGAAAGTTTTCACGATTCATTTTTTTCACCTCCTATTTTTTAAATTTTCTAATCTTTGTTCGATTCGCTTATTATAATTTTGATCTTTACTATTTCCGATTAAAAATGATTTTAATAATAAATGGGTAGCTAATTCTGTGGAGATACCTTTGGTATTCAGATAGAAAATATCTTCTTTCTTTAAGGGCCCCACAAAAGCAGAATGATTGGCAATCACATCATATTCATCAATGTATAGGTTTGGTTTTATTTCTCCAGTTCCCTGTTTTACATGGTGAATGATGCTATTCTGGTTACAAAGGCAACCCTTTTTATTTTTGGGAACAGTTCCATGAAGAGTAAAAGTTAATTTTTGTTCCAAACTTAAGCCGTGGCAAAAAATATTGCTCGTTGTTTTTGATGTTTCATGAAAGATTTGTATTTTTTCTTCCTTATTTCCACAGCTAAGGCAAGAAAAATAAAGCGTCAAATCGCCCTTTTCTTTGATCTGAAAAGTTAAATCAAGACTATAGTTATCACTCCAAAGGTAAATGGTTTGTTTCTCTTTTATGGTAAAATGGTAAGTTCCATCTTGGGTGGCAATAAAATAATTTTCTTGGTTCGGGAGGGTAATTGTTTTTTCTTCTTTCAGTTCTAGGACTTCTTTTTCTTCCTGTTTTATTTTATTCGGACTCATCATGTTCGCTTCCTTCATTTTCCCTAAGCCCATCCAGTCCAAGATAACCATTTTTTTCTATTTCTTTCGCTAAGGTAATATCTCCTGTTTTGACGATGGTTCCATGAAGCATTTCATGAACATAATCTGGTTTGATCAAATCAAGAATACGACTGTAATGGGTAATCATCAATACGGAGGTATCTTTGTTTTCTTTTAAATAATCATTAATATTTTGACAAACAATTTTTAAACTGTCGACATCAAGTCCACTATCGAGTTCATCTAATAAGATAAATTTGGGCTTTAACATTTTTAGTTGTAAAACTTCATTTTTCTTTTTTTCGCCACCGGAAAAACCTTGGTTGATAGAACGGTGAATCATACTTTTATCCATCTTTAAAGACGTTATATTTTCATTCATTTCTTTAATGAATTGATAAAGATTCACAGGCTCTCCTGTTCGTTCTCTTAAGGCAGTTCTTAAACATTCACTATTGGTGACCCCTTCAATTTGAGCTGGATCTTGCATAATATAATAGATACCTAAACGGGCTCTTTCATCGGTGGAAAGAGAAAGTAAATCTTGACCTTGGAAGGTTATGGTTCCTGAAGTCACTTGATAAGAGGGATGTCCCATGATGACTTTGGATAGGGTACTTTTCCCTACTCCGTTCGGGCCCATGATCGCATGAATTTCTCCTTTTTGGATGGTAAGAGATAAATCTTTTAAAATTTCTTTCTTTCCATCTTTGGTCTTACTGAAGATATTTTTTATTTCTAACATATTATCACCTTTTCTTTTTGGTTTTGAGGGGGACTTTTTAAAACAAGTTTATTATAACATGAAATTGCTTTTTTTCCTATAATCGTTTACAATTATTTTGGTGAATAAAATGAGGAAGCAATTAATACTAGGGCAAGCTTTTCTTCTTTTGGTGATTCTCTTATTTGCCTTGTTTCTCTTTTTTCAGGTAAAGGGAAATCCCTTTCTTTATGGAAAAGCGAAAAAGGCCTTAGAAGATTATTATAATTCTTATTATGCCGATCTTGATCTTGTGAAGAAGGAGTTGTCCTATCAAAAAGAAGATAAGAGCTATACGATCACTTATGAAGATAAGGAAGAAGAGCTTTTAAATTTTACCCTTGTTTATCAAGATGGAAAAGTCAGTAGTAATTATCAAGAGAATTATGTAGAGGGAAAGGAATTACTAGAAGAAAGAGCAAAAGTGATTCAAGATGAGGCAGAAAAGATAAGTCAAAATACGATTTACGAAGTGGATTCGATTGTCTTTGATTCTTTTGATTTATATTCTAAGAGTGAACAGGAGGAAATTAAAAAAGGGGATGATTTAAAAGGCTCTAGTCTTTATCAGTTGAATCTTACGGTGATTAATACAACGCTTTCTCCTCCATTTATTTCAGAACTTTCTTCTTTTCTGAGTGAAAATGGTTTTGAACCAAAAACGATTGGACTCACCTTGAAAAATTCACAGGAAGAAAGTAAAATATTATTAGAAAAAGGAGATGATGAGGAATGGACAATTGTACCTTCTGCAAAATCATAAAAGGAGAAATTCCTTCTTATACGGTGTATGAGGATGAGAAAGTAAAAGTATTTTTGGATATTGATCCTAGTACCGATGGACATTTATTATTGATTCCAAAAGAACATAAAGAAACTCTTTTCGATATGGATAATGAACTGTTGACTTATATGTTGCAGCTTATTAAAGAGAAACTATACCCTCTTTTGAAGGAAAGACTACATATTGAAGGACTTACCATTTCACAAAACAATTATTTAGGACAAGATGTAAAACATTTTCATATTCATCTTACTCCAAGATATGAAAGTGATGGTTTAAAAATTCATTATGATAAAAGTCATTTAAGTAAATTAGAAGATGTATATGAAAAATTAAAGTAGATAGAAAAAGCTCTCTTTTGGAGAGTTTTTTGTTGTCAAATACTTTTATTCATTCGCAAGACTCACCTGAAACGGATAGGAAGCACTACCATCACCGCTTGTAATTTTAATATCCGATTTCAGGTTAACAACTGGACGCACGCCGAGGGCACTTTCAACCCAAGTGGCATTGAGAAAGCCTGCAGAATACACGCACCACACATTCGCGAGAGAATAGCTAGAGCGGAAGTAATACGGCGACAACGTCCAATAGCTCTGCCCTGTATATAGATAGTACCGTGTATTTACAACACTTAAAACTCCCCCTGCCATTGATGCCTCATCGATAGTGATTAAACCAACCGGATAATCTAACTCTCCATTGCCATTACTACTATCTACCGTAAAGCGATCCGATGCTTGACTACAACTCAAACTCGGCGCTTTTAAACTCACTACTCTTCGATGAGGATAAAAATAACTTATTGGAGATAATAAATACCCAGATCCACTATATAAACTTCGATCATTACAGAACACTTCATCACTTAAATAACTAGACCATGCAACTCCATTTTCATCGGTCTTCGATAAAAGATTCTCTTCATACCAGGTATCAATCCGATCTTTGATGGTTGAATCCGTCGTATTTTGTAAAATAGAATTATAATCTACCGAACTATAGGAGATTGGTTTTACGGTAGCGGTATAAGCATTCTGATATGCCGTTACTTGAAAAACAACATTACACGTTCCAGTATCACTGGTACTAAAACAGGTATAAGGATAACTGGTGATAGCCTCTTCTGCTCTTTCACTCCACGTTCCCTGAATCATTTCTCCCGTCAAATGAAA
>CALVJC010000008.1 GCA_944331945.1 uncultured Bacilli bacterium | reverse complement strand
ATTTTGTTCTAATCTTCCTAATTCATCCAAGATTTCCTTTCCCTCCTTCCAATCTCCGACTATTCTCTTCGCCTCTTCATAATCTTCCGCCAATAATAGTGCAAACCCTGCTTCAACCTTGTTATCTTCATTATAGCAGATACCTTTGTATTTTTCTAGATAGATCTCATAACTTTCTATGTCTTCGATCAAATTATGATACTTCTCACTTCGAAACTTATAAGTATCTAATCCTTGCTTTTTGTCTTCTTTACAATAATCTTTAATGAGATTAATCAGGGTTACCTTTACCTTTTTTTCATAGTTCTCCCCTTTTTCATAAAGGGATCCGGCAATTCGATAGAGGTAAGAGTAATTCTTTCTCCTAGTCCTTTCTTCATAATTAGTATTGGCTTCGATTATGATGGCATGATCATTTTTCTTTAATAAGATATCTAAACGAAAGTCTTTTCGTTTATTCCCGGTATTTAACTCTTGATCATGAAACGTATAATCCATAAGAGAATATCCTGTCTCTGCTTCGATCAAATCCGAAAAGAACTTTAAATAAGGGCTCTCTTTTAGAAAATACTTTAGAGTTGTGTCGGTTAATAATGAATAAAATTTAATATAAAATTCCTCCTTTCGAGAACAAGATAACAGAAAAGAAATTGGAAAGCAAATGACCAATTTCTAAAATTCAGGCAAAAAATAAGGGGAATATTTTATTTTCCCTAGAGGAATTTTAAATATTCACCCACGAACTATAGTCCAATTTTAAATTTTTATACTTTTTCAATTTTTTTGATTAAAACAATTGTTTGCTTTCCTTCCTCTTTATGATACAATAAGACTGGTGATGAAATATGGAAAAACCTCTTGCTCTTAAATTAGCACCAAAATCTTTAACCGAAGTTTTAGGACAAAAACACTTAATTGGTGAAGGAAAGATTTTGACGAATCTAGTGAAAAATAAGAAACTATTTTCTATGATCTTATATGGCAAACCAGGAATTGGAAAAACCTCCATTGCGAATGCGATTGTTCAAGATTTAGATGTTCGCTGTCGTTTTTTAAATGCTACGGTAAATACGAAAAAAGACTTAGATGTTGTGATAGAAGAAGCGAAAATGTATGATGGTCTTGTTTTAGTGATGGATGAGATTCATCGTTTAAATAAAGATAAGCAAGATATCTTATTACCTCAGTTAGAAAGTGGTTTGATTACTTTAATTGGTATGACAACCAGTAATCCCTATCATGCGATTAATCCGGCGATTCGCAGTCGATGTCAGTTATTTGAATTGCATGAATTAGATAGTAAAGACATTTTAGAAGGCTTAAAACGGGCTTGCCAAAGTGAATATTTAAAAAACATAAAGATAACTGAGGAAGCTTTAAATTATATTGCTCAGTTGGCAGGTAGTGATTTAAGATATGCTTATAATTTATTAGAGATTTGTTATTATGCTACCGATCAAAAAGAAATTACAATAGACGTTGTTCAATCGATCAATAACAAACCTGTTTTCTTTAGTGATAAAGATGGTGATGGTCATTATGATGTCTTATCTGCTTTTCAGAAGTCAATCCGAGGAAGCGATGTAGATGCTGCTCTACACTATTTAGCTCGACTTATTATGGAAGGTGATTTAGAAAGCATTTATCGACGTATGAGTGTCATTGCTTATGAAGATATTGGCTTAGCAAATCCAAGTATTGGTCCTAAAGTAATGGCGGCGATTGAAGCGAGTGAAAGAGTTGGTTTACCAGAAGCTCGTATTCCCCTTGGAACGATCGTTACAGAAATGGCTTTATCTCCTAAGAGTAATACTGCTCATCTTGCCCTTGATGAGGCACTTGCTGATATTGAAAAAGGAAATACCGGCAATGTGCCCGATCATATTAAAACATCTTCTACCACTTACAAATATCCCCATGATTATCCAAATGCTTTTGTCAAGCAAGAATACTTACCGAAAAAATTAAAAGGAAAACACTATTATCATCCCAAAGATATCGGTTATGAAAAAAATATTAAAAGTTATTATGAATTTTTAGAAAAATTAAAAAGGGAATCCTAGTTTGATTCTCTTTTTACATGCACTTTTGGTTGTCCTTGGCTTAATTCTTTTTGTTTTAAAATCGCTCCAAATAAGACTCCCCGATAAGTTGGTAAATTATTTTCTCGTATATCTTGTAAAGCGCGCTTAAATTCATCCCTTGTAAACTGGATAATATAATCATCACAATTCATATAGCCAGAATTTCCGTATCCTGCTAATCTTCTTTCTTCAATCGGGAAAAAGATAGAAGCATGTTTATTCATATAACAACGGATTACCTTCACGGCATTAGGAACTTTGGCTTTTCCTGCTGTCGTGCTCAAATCTTTAATCTCAATAGTACCATTTTTGGCATATTCATATAGATCAAAAGGTAAAATTTCAGAAGATTTTTTGTTTTTTTCTTCTAACAATTTTTGATACATCATGTTTGCGACATGGAGAACTTCCTTCTTTAACGCACTCATATAAGTATGAATAATTTCTTTTTTCTTTACAAAATCGACTTCCACTATTTCGCGTAGTCTGTCTACATTCGATCCCACATAGCAATGAAATTCGGATTCTTTTAAACCAAAAAGATTACAGAAAGCACTAACATAGCTAGGATCTGCCATTAATTTTACCGTTATCTCCTCTTTGCTGGCATTCCTTAACTCTTCCATTTGCGCTAGTACTTTTTCGTTTTTGGTATTCTTTTCGTTTTTGGAGATTGTTTCGTTTGTTTTTTCTTTTTTGGCTTTAATGGCTTTACGATATTCTTCAAACAATCGAGGATTTTTATTTTCAATAATAGCAGCACAAGTTAAAAATACTTCACTTCGACAATTGCTTTCTTTATAAAAATCGGATAAAAGTTTTGGTTGCGCCTTCAAGAATCTTGTAATGGTTTCTTCAGCAATTTGATAAAACCAATATTGTTCTTGTTGCGTATAATTATACTTTGGCGGATTGGCTTGTTCTACTTTTGCTTGTAAAGTCATAAGACTTTGTTTCTGTTCCTCTTCCAAGGTCCCTTGTTCTTTTAAGGTTGAAGATAAAGATTTGATTGATTTTAAAACATTCCATGGAGCTATTTTTTCTTTCTTCGCAATGGTTTCTACTATAGCAGTTAAAGAGGTGTCTTTCTCCCATTTTTCAAGAATTTCTTCTACAATTTGAGAAGCTTTCCGCTTCATTTTACGGACATCTTGAACTTCTAATTCTTTAATGGCTTTTTTGCGAAATAGTTGATCTTGTTCCCATTTCGCAAAAGCTTTCCATAAAACAGGAATCGTTTTCGTAAAAGTTCTTGCCTCTTTCATTTCATCTAAATAAATAACTTCTAAACTCATAATTTTTTCCTCTTTTCTCTTGTTTGCATATTATATCAAAAAACTGCTCAAATTGCAATCATTGATTGAAAATAAGCAGTTCTAACAACATTGTATTTTCCATTTGACCTGATTTTACTTTATAATCTAAGTCTTCCAATTTTTTTAAAAATCTACTAATGGCGGTGGTGGAATAGTAAGGTAGTAACTCTTGGGTCTTTTTGACCCGGAAAGGATGAATCTCTAATTCTTTGGCAATTTTTTCATTGGAATACGTTTGTTTCTTTAAGATTGCAACCTGATAAAGAAGCCGAAATTGGCTTTCTAATAGACCTAAAATGGCAGTAAAATCCATTTGATAATCTTTTAGTTCTTCTAATTTTTTTAAGGCTTCTTTTTTGTCTTTTTCGGCAATGCTTCGAACAAGAGCGAACGCAAGAGAATCTTTATCTTCTGGTTCTTTTTTTATTAGTTCTTCTACCATCTTTTCGGTAATCTTTTTTTCTTCTATATTGTAGAGTTTTAATTTTTCACATTCTCCGATCAACCGTTCTTGATCTTCTTTACAGTATTCTAGTAATAAAGGAATGACTCCTCTTTCGTAAGAAAAACCGGTCAGATTCTTTTTTATGGTGTCCGTAGGATTCTCTTCTAGGGTATCAATCAGATTTTTCTCTTTTAACTTTTTAATAATTTTTTTTCGATTATCTAATTTTGAGGCGGTTAAAAAAAGGAGCACGGTATCGCTTGGATGTTCCACATACTGCATCAAATGCTCGATATCGCTTTCCTCTATTCCCTCTTCTTTTCCTTCTAAATATTTAAAATGATGGCCAATAACTATTTTTTGGGGAGTTAAAAAAGAAATGGTATCAACATCTTCTAGTAAGCTTCTTAAGGAGGTTTCTTCTAGATCATATTGATTGACCATTGCTTCTTCAAACCCTTTTTCTTTGATGATTTCTTCCATTTTCTTTTTTATCATCCGATGAGAAGGATGAACCAAAATATAGATATTATTGAGTGACATGTTGTAAACTATCCTTTAACATTTGATGAATTTCTTCCAAATGAGCTTTGGTCTTTCCTCCACCTTGAGCGAAGGTGGCACTTCCTCCCCCATTCCCATTCGAAAGAAGAGAGGCTTGTTTTACTAGATAACCAGCATTATTGGTTGCAATATTATTTCGACAAATGAAGTTAAGACTGCCATCTTCTTTTTGATTTACTAAGAAGATAAGACTGTTTTCCAATTGGTTACTAAGAGCATCGGCAAGAGATTTTAAAATATCCATATTTTCTTCTTCAAATTGAAGGAATAATAAATTCTGATCTTCTATCTTTTCGACTTTCGAGAAATATTGTTCTACTTGATTTAGTTTCTTTTTCTCTAAAGCATCAAAGAAAGATTTTTCTAGTGTTTTTACTTCCGTTTGAACATAAGATAACTCGTTTTGATTAAAGACAATATCTTGATAACTCATTGGTTTCGAATGGTCAAGTTCTACATCAAAGGTTAGAGATATTTGCTCTTTTTCGGCCGTTTCCAAAATTTCTCTTGCTTTTAATAATAGTTTTACCATTTCATCATTATAGGGTTGAATGACTTCAAATAAAGTGCTTTCGATTTTATCTCCAGTGCAAGCTTCGATTCGATAAACATTGCTTCCTTTGGATTCATAAGAGAAGATCGCGAATTGTTTGATGTCCTTGGTATTGGCGATGTGCGTTCCTCCACACAACTCAATCGATTTATCAATTTTTACTACCCGAACTTGGCTACCATATTTTTCGCCAAAAAGGGCTATCGCTCCTAATTGTTTAGCTTTTTCTAAAGGCATTACCTCGGTAGAAGTAATCACTCCTTTTTTGATAATTTCATTTACTTTATTTTCTACTTCTATAATCTTTTCATCGATTAATTTACCAGAATAAGTAAAATCAAAGCGTAATTTATCTTCATCGACATAACTTCCTGCTTGTGCAATGTTTTTATCGACGCAAGTTTGAAGGGCATATTGTAGTAGATGAACGCTACTGTGGTTCGCTTCAATTTTCTTTCTCCGATCTTTATCGATAATAACTTCACATTCTGCTCCGGTGGTAATTTTTCCATCTAGTAATTTTACTTTGTGAATGTGTTGCCCGTTTGGACCTTTGAAGACATCGACAACGCGAGCTTTAAAGTCTTTTCCGATAATCATACCAGTATCGGCAACTTGGCCTCCTGATTCAGCATAAAAGCAAGTTCTTTTTAAGATGATATAACCATCATGATCTAACACCTTTTCAAGACTATCTTTGGCCACAATCGCTAGAACACTACTTTTTAAACGATAAAGACCATAAACAAAGGTAGATTCTTTCTTAAAGTCCATTAAAACTTTCTTTTGACTTGCCATAGCCGTCTTACTGCGTGAATTTTTCTTGGCCATTTCTCGTTGCTTTTCCATATATTCATGAAATTCGGCTTCTTGAACGGTAAAACCATTTTCTTCGGCTATTTCTTTGGTTAACTCTAATGGGAAACCATAAGTATCATAAAGACGGAAGGCATCATAACCAGAAATCGTCTTGTCATTATCGTCATTCATTATTTCTTTTAAGCGATTTTCTCCATCTTCCAATGTCCGGAAGAAAAGTCTTTCTTCTTCTAAAACAAGCGCTTGTACCGTACCTTGTTTTTCTTCTAGATAAGGATATGCTTCTTTCATAACCTCCACAATGGTCGGTACTAAACGATATAAGAAAGCTTCTTCAAAGCCTAGTTTTTTTCCAAAGCGAACACTACGACGTAATAATCTTCTTAACACATAACCTCTACCAGTATTTTCAAAACAAGCGCCATCCGCAAGAGCAAAGGTAATGGCTTTCATGTGATCTGAAATTACTTTGAAAGCCGTTTGACCATCGTATAAAATACCACTCATATTTTCTAACGCGTTAATAATTGGGCGAAACAAATCAGTTTCAAAATTGGAATCGACTCCTTGGAAGATACAACACCATCTTTCTAACCCTGCCCCCGTATCAATATTTTTATGAGGAAGTTCTTGATATTTTTCTCTTGGAACACCGGCTTTGGCATTGTATTGGCTAAAAACATTATTCCATATTTCAACATAGCGCTCTTGGTCTTCGTCGTTTTTAAATTTTTCAAAAGCTGTATGATCGGGATCGTATTTTTCTCCTCGATCAAAGAAAATTTCACTATCTGGTCCACAAGGTCCTTCTCCTATTTCCCAAAAGTTTTCTTTCAAACGAATAATATGGTCTTCTTTTAATCCTACTTCACACCAATCTTCATACGCTTCATCATCGTGTATATAAATCGTTACATAAAGTTTTTCCACGGGAATAGCAAACCACTCTTCTCCCGTTAACAATTCAAAGGCAAAAGAGATCGCTTCTTTTTTAAAATAGTCCCCAATCGAAAAGTTACCCATCATTTCAAAGAAGGTTTGGTGCCGTTTGGTAATTCCGACATTTTCGATGTCATTGGTCCGAATGCATTTTTGAATGTTGACAATTCTAGGGCATTCTGGAATGATACTACCATCAAAATATTTTTTTAAAGGTGTTACACCTGCATTAATCCATAATAGGGAATCGTCATCTACGGGAATTAAAGAGGCACTTTCGACATATTTATGCCCTTTTTGAGTAAAATAATCTACCCACATTTTTCGAATTTCATTATTTGTCATTTTTTTCATCTTTTACTTCTTCCTTTCTTATGATCTCTTTGGCTTGTTCCTCTAAGGATTCAAAGGTAGTATTGGTTACTTCATAATCATAGTTATGGAAGTGATCTAATGCTACTTCTGAGAGATGTTTTTTTTCACTATCGGATAATTCTTCTGATTCAAAATTCGGTCGATTAATATGAATGACTACGGCCTCTTTTATTTTTTCTTTGGTATAAGTAATTTCAATAGGAAAGCGGACATCACTAATAATAATAACATCAAAGAAATGACTTAGGATTGTGGCATCTTCGACAGTTCTTTCGACAAAGTAAGTATCTTTTTTCATTTCTTTGCGAATGATATCGGTTCCTAAACGTTGAAGGAGTTCTCTTGGTTTATTTTCGTCGCTTCCATCCCAACCGAAATGGTTACGCACTAGCGATTTTAAAGGAGCGGCCAGTTGAAGAATGGTCACTTTTTTGCCCATCTCGTTATAATATTTTTTCATGTATAAAGCTAAGGTATCTTTCCCATGTCTTGCTTTTCCGCAAATTAAATATAGTTTCATATATTCCCTCCTTCATAAGAAAAAGACTCTAGGGAAGAGTTAGTTGCTTTCGGCTTCTTCCAAAGAATCAGATTTTCTCGTTTTTTTCTCTTTTTTCTGATAACTATGAAATTTCTTACTAAGTCCTGTCTTCTCTTCTATGAACTCAAAAACAATCTTGAAACAAGCGATAACCGGAGTGGCAATTATCATTCCTATCATACCAAAGAAGTGACTAAAAATCAAGAGTCCAAGAATGATCGTAACGGGGTGTAATTTCATGGCTTTTCCCATGATCAAAGGCTGATAGAAGTTGTTTTCTAAGATTTGGCAAACGACAATCGAAACGAGGGTAAAGATACCGGTCATCGGATCCATGGTGAAGCCTATGATTACGGCTGGAATTCCTCCAATCCAAGGTCCAATATAAGGAATAATATCGGTAATGGCACAGAAAATAGCGAAGACAACTGGTGCTCTTAATCCTGCTAATGAAAGGCCAATAAATTGAGTAATAAAGACAAAAAGCATGACTAATAATACTCCTTGAACATAGTTTCTTAGGCGACTGTTCATGCGATTCATTAAATCTTTCGCATTTTCATGCCAGCTGTTTGGCATAAGAGATAAAATATGCCCTTTGACTTTGCGAAAATCAAATAAAAGATAAAATCCGATGAGCATTCCTAGGAAAAAGCTCGTTCCACCACTTACTAAAGTACGAGCGAAAGAAAGTAAGGTATTCGGTAGTGTTTGGGCAAGGCTTGTTCCGACTTCCCCGATTTTAGTTAAAATTTGATCTTGATAATCTCCTAGCATGGTGTTTCCTTGAAACAAATTGGAAATAAAGTCCTGAATGCTATCAATTGTTTTTGGGAATGAATTGACAAGATCATGGACTCCTGAAGCAAGAGATGGAATAAAGAGGGCCACAATTCCAACTAAAAATGCAATAAAGATCAAATAAACTAAGGTACAGGCAAGTCCTCGAGGCATTTTCTTTTGAAAACGAGTAACAAGAGGATCCAGTAACCACGCAATGACAAAACCGATAAAAACCGGAGAAATTATTTTTAGAATGGTCAAAAGAAAACTCAAAACATGCCATTCATTTAATAAATAAGTTAGTAATAAAATGAGAAGGATAATTAATAAGATAAATAATACTTTTAAAATTTTATTCGAGATGGAAAAAAATTTATTAATTTGCTTTTTATCTAATTCTTCTTTTTTCATATTCCCTCACGCTCCTTCTAGTTAGTATAACACAACCACTAGTATTTTATAAAGTGATTTTATATAATAAATATATGTGGTGAAGAAAATGAAAATTATTTTAAAAGAAGAAATTTATCAAGAAGAAATCAAACATTCTAAGTTTATTACTCTCCTTTTCCTAGTGAAATCAAAGGAAGAGATCAAAACGTATTTAGAAAAAGTAAAAAGAGAATATCCGAAAGCGAATCATTATTGTTATGCTTTTCGGCTAGAACAAGAAAAAGGCATGAGTGATGATCGCGAACCGGCCAAAACAGCAGGAGCTCCGATGTTAACGGTATTGGAGAAACAAGATATGGTTCAAATTTTAGCGGTTACGGTTCGTTATTTTGGGGGGATCAAGCTTGGACCCGGAGGGTTGATTAAAGCTTATACGAGTGGCGTTCAACATGCTTTGGAACTGGCATCAAAACAAGAAGTAGAGCCTGGATATGAAGTCACTATTTCTTGCTCCTATCAAGAAGAGAAAAAATTAGAGAGAATGTTTCAAACGTTAAGAAAAAAGAATAAATATTATGATGAGAAATGTCATCTTGTCTATTATGTCACAAAAAAAGAATTAGAATTGATGCAAGAAGTTGCGTTAGAATATTGCACCCCTACTCTAATTCCCAAAGGAAAAGATATTTAACTATTTGATAAAATCGCATTTTCTAATTCTTTATTATTTTCTTCTATTTTCTTTAAATTTTCACTGCTTGAAGAAATCGTAATTTTTACGTTTCTTAGCTGGTCATAATTATAAATCGTATCTTTTTGTAAATCTTTTTTCAATTGCTTTAATAATCTTTCAAGCTGAAAGGAAGCCCCTTCTTTGCTTCGATAAGCATGAAGCGTATGGTTATTCATCGTTACTTCTACTTCTCCTAAGAGCTCAATATCATAGTAAGAAACCACGACTTTGACTTCATTTCGAAGACTTTCATCGGCTTCATAAATATCATTAAAATAATAATAATTATCACTTAAGGTTACACCAGTTGTATTAAAGTCTTCTTCCATCGGAAAGGTATAGGTATCTTTTTTTTCTGTAACATTTTCAGGGATTCCATTGGTAAAATTAATTTGCGAAACTTCTAATCCGATAGAAACACTACCAATCGTTAGGGCGGCAAGAGCGATAATGAAAGAAACTCTAAAACGCTTGGCGGGAATTTTTTTGTTGAATAGGAAACGAGAAAGAAAATCCGCTAGTAATAAACTAAGTAAAAGGATGGCAAAAAAACATAAGACGATTCCCCAAAGAGGGAATCCTTGTAAAAGAAAGCTCAAAGATAATCCAAAAATTACAATGGAAAATAAATTCCAAATACTAAGAGGAATGAGAAGAAACAAGGTAATTCCTTTTAGAATCAAAGTGAGTAAGGAAAAACCAAAAGAAGATGTTTGTTCTTTTTCCACGATAACCTCTTTTTTCTTGTTTGGTACCGTGATTTCTGGCTTTTCTGGTTCTACTTCTTTCTCCTCTTTTATTACAATGGAATCAAAATATTTTAATTTTAAAACGTAGAAGAATAATAAAAGCGAAAAGATAATATAAAAAATATCAAAAAGAACGGTAAAGATATTGCTTAAGGTAGGTCCTACGACGCCTCCAATTGGTGAAAAGATAAAGCGTTTTAATAAATCAAGAAGGAAGAAAAAGGGAATCTGACAAAAAGCAATCACTAGAATCAAAAGAAAAACGGTTAAGAGAAAAGAAGCGAGATCTTTTCCTTTCATGGATGAAAAGAAATAGATGATTTTTTTCATCGCCCGATCAATTTTTTGTAAGAAAGGGTTCTTTGATTCTGTTTTCCTTTCTTCCTTTTTTTCTTTGTTATCGACATCTTTATTTAGAAGAGTGTCTAGTTCAACTTGAAAGATATCACATAAAGCTAATAGTTTATCCATTTCTGGATAACTGGCTCCACTTTCCCATTTGGAAACAGATTGTCTTGTTACATTTAATTTTTCGGCAAGAGCTTCTTGGGATAAGTGAGCCTCTTTGCGCAGTTTTTGTAAATTTTCTTGAAATTTCATAATTTCCGTCACCTCAATGTAAAGCTTACTAAAAAGTCTTGTTGCAACCCACCAATTTTCGGTTGTTTTTTGTCAACTTTCCGTTGCTTTTTCTAAATTATACCACAAAAAGAAAAAGACCGAAGCCTTTTTCCAATCTATATCAATTAAACTGCATTACTGTATAAATTTTGGGTAATTAACTTAGAAATTTCACGTTCACTTAATACTTTTCCTTGACTAACGACATTGTCACCAATGATAAGAGCTGGGATATTTTGAATATTATATTTCTTTTTTTCTTTTTCATCATTTTGTTCGGTTAGTCTAATTTCTACTTCTTGATTTTCTATGGCACGTCTTAGTTCTTTTTTTAATTTCATGCCATTACTACAATTCGCACCAATTAGTTTTATTTCGATATTATCCTCCTCCTTTCATGTATTCATCATACTAAAAGATTATGGGAGAATTATGTAGAAATTAAGGAAAGAAAAAGAAAAAAACTAGAGGTCTAGTTTTTAACGTAAAAACCAGGAAGCAATGGTTTCATAATCTCGGTATCCCGCTTCTTTTTTCACTAATTTTCCATCTTTATATACTTCCATCGTCGGTACACTCATAATACCATGACGTCTTGTTAAGTCTTCAAATTGATCAATATCGACTTTTACGACTTTTACTCGTTCAAAGTGATCACTCAACTCTTCTAACACAGGACTTAACATTTTACAAGGTCCACACCAGGTGGCAAAAAAGTCAACAAGGACATCTCCTTTGGCAATTAATTTTTCAAAATCTTGTTCTTTTTCTAAATATGTCATCTTTATTCCTCCCTATATTTGTCTATGATGGCATCGACTCCTTCAATGCTATCGATTTTACCAGTCGCTTTTACATCGTCTATAAAGTCTACCGATACTACCTTATATTTTAAAATGGTATCGATGACTTTCAAATCATTTTCATTTTGATTATCGCTTTTTTCCATAGTCATAATATCTTCTAAGGCGTGGTTAATTCCTCCGAATTGATCTTTTAAAATAGGACTTTCATTCATGATAAATTGTCGAACGGAAGAATCAATAAATAGGTTATTGTCTCCTAGAGGAACCGCAATAATATTTAAAGCGATAAATACTAAAACGTAGCCTTCGACAAGTCCTAATAAAAGACCTAAAATCTTATTCGGGAAAGCTAAAATAATGGTCGCATTGACAATTTTGCTTAAAAAGCCCGAAATGCGAATCAAAACACGTAAGATAAATAGCAAGAGAATTACTAGTAGTAAGAAGGCTACTAATTGATAGAGAATAATATTTAATGAAACTAAGCCTCCTAGATTACTCCTCAGATGGAAAAAAGGCAAATGATCGCAGAGAAAGGCAGCGAAAGGATCTTTTAACCAGAAGGCAATCGCAACAACGATAATGGTCCCAACTAGAACAACAGCCTCTTTAATGATACCTCTTTTTAGACCAATGACTCCAACTAAGGCAATACATAAAATAATGACAACATCAACAATATTCATACTTCTACTACTCCTTCTAATCTTATTATATCCTGAAAGAGGAAGAAATACTATGAAGAAAAGAAAAAATTTACATATTTGACATATTTTAAAGAGGCGTGAGTAGTGTTTTCTCTCCTTCTAATATATGTTATACTAATGTTAGGTGATGAAAATGAATGAAGTAATTCGAATTAGTGAAAAAACAAAAGAAAAAATGTTAGATTATTACAAAGATAAGATGAAAGATAAAAAAATTCCTTATGTCGTTTTTCAGGCCGTTGATATGGATACGACCATTACGATGTATGAATCGGGAAAAGTAATGTTCCAAGGGAAAAGTGCGGATGTGGATGCGGCTATGTGGCGTGAAATTGATGGACAGAGCAAAGTGGATAAGAAGAAACAAAAAGCCGAAGATAAAAAATTTTATCAATGTTCTTCGGTTGGTAGTGATGAAGTGGGAACTGGGGACTATTTTGGTCCAATTGTTGTAACGGCGACTTATGTAAAGAAAGAAGATATCTCTTTTTTAGAGAGTTTAGGAATTAAAGATAGTAAGAAAGTAACGGATGAAATGATTCTAAAAATTGTTCCTCAGTTAATTCAAAGAATTCCCTATCGCAGTTTGATTCTCACTAATAAAGAATATAACGAAAAATATTCTCATGACTTTAATATGAATAAAATAAAAGCGATTATGCATAATAAAGTGCTCTATCAAATTATGAATGAGTTGAAGCCAGAAGTCGATTATATTATTGTCGATGAGTTTGCAAGAGAAGCAAGATACTATGATTATATTAAAGAAGCTAAAGATATTCAAAAAGGAATTACCTTTATGACAAAAGCCGAAGATAAAAACTTGGCAGTCGCTTCTGCTTCGATGATCAGTCGTTATATCTTTTTAAAAGAATTTGATAAACTCTGTGATGAAGTTTCTCTTCCCCTTCCTAAGGGAGCAGGAGCTGATGTTGATAAGATTGGCGAAGAGTTAGTAGCAAAGTATGGGGAAGAAAAACTGAAAGATGTCGCGAAATACAATTTTAAAAATACGCAAAAAATATTAAAAACGATGATTTTTTAGGAGAAATTATGTTAGATCTTACTAGAATGGAGCAAGCTTTTCAAACTTATGGAAAGCAATTTGATTTAGAAGATATCAATATTAAAAGAAAATATTATCATTCCTTACGCGTGATGGAAAATTGTAAAAAAATAGCAGAAGCCCTTTTTCAAACAGAAGAAGAAAAAAAGCTTCTTATTTTGATTGGCTATCTTCATGACATTGGCCGTTTTAAACAATTCAGTGTACAACATAGTTCTTTCGATAACAAAAAAATGGATCATGCCGAATATGGAGTAAAAGTACTTTTTGATGAAAATGTAATAGAAGACTTCATTGATACCCATCAATACGATGAAATTATTAAAAAAGCCATTTTCTATCATAATAAGATGGAACTTCCCTCTTCCCTCACAAAGCAAGAAGAAATTTATTGTAAAGCGATCAAAGATGCGGATAAGCTCGATCTTTTTTATCTAGCAAGTCATGATCCTCATCTCAATAATTTTTACGAGCTTCCTTATGTCGAAGGAGCGAAATTAAATCCTCTTGTCAAACAAGAATTTGATCAACGGCATTTAGTTACAAATTCTCATCGCCAAACCGCATTGGATAAGCTGGCTGCTATTTTAGCTTTTGTTTATGATCTGAACTTTGAAGTAAGTAAAACGCAAGTAACGGAAGATACGATAAACAATATTATTGATACCTTTCTTACTTTCTTTCAAGTCAAAGACAAAGAAGAATGTGAATATTTAAGAACAAGCATTTTAAAATATAAAAAGCAGGAGAACTAATGGTTCTCTTGCTTTTTAGTCTCTTACTTTGATATGCGCTTCTCTTAATTGCATTTCACTGACTTCACTTGGCGCTTCCATTAAGTTATCGGCTCCTGAGGCACTCATTGGGAAGGCAATGGTTTCACGAATCGATTCT
>CALVJC010000007.1 GCA_944331945.1 uncultured Bacilli bacterium | reverse complement strand
AGAGTTAGATTATCCGATTGGGTTAATCACTATCGATGAGGCATCTATGGCAGGGGGAGTATATAATGTTGTAAATACTCGGTATTATCTATATACAGGGC
This sequence comes from uncultured Bacilli bacterium, assembly GCA_944331945.1. Taxonomy (GTDB): domain Bacteria; phylum Bacillota_I; class Bacilli_A; order RF39; family UBA660; genus Onthousia. Next base: position 12,125 of record CALVJC010000007.1, on the reverse strand, counting down.
AGAGTTATTGGACGTTGTCGCCGTCTCACTTCCATTCTTGGAATGCCCTCGCCTACGTGTGGCTCGTGACTTCTTCAGGCTATTTGGATCCTTGGAATTCTTTGGCATATGGCCACGGCGTGCGTCCAGTCATCAATTTAAGAGCCGAAGTTCAAATTACCAGTGGAGATGGCAGTGCCTCTTATCCCTTTACGGTTACCCTCCCTACAAATTCATAATCTTGCAGATAAACTTTTTGTTGAAATTACAGATCAAATAAGTTATAATAGGCATATTGGAGGAATATGTATGGGAAAAGAAGAAACAAAACAAACAACAAAAAAGAAAGAAGAAAAGAAAAATAATCACAAAGTAGAAATAAAAGTTGATGGAGAAAAATGGGAGAAAGCCTTAGATTCTGCTTTTAAGAAAAAAGTAAAAACGGTAGAAGTAGATGGTTTTCGTAAAGGAAAATGTCCTCGTAACATTTATGAAAAGAAATTTGGAAAAGAATCTTTATTTATTGATGCAGCGGATGAAGTATTACAAGATGCTTATACAATGGCTTTAGAAGAGTCAAAATTAGTTCCAGTTGTACAACCAAATGTTGATTTAAAAGGCATCGATGAAAATGGCGTTACTTTTATCTTTACCATTATTACCAAACCAGAAGTAAAAGTAAACAAATACAAAGACTTAAAAGTAAAAAAAGATAAAGTAAAAGTAGAAAAAGAAGAAATTGATCATGAAATCGAACACCTTCTAGATCGTTACACCGAATATGTTGTAAAAGAAGATGGAACCGTGGAAAATGGTGATTTAGCGATTATTGACTTTGAAGGATTCCATAATGGAAAAGCTTTTGATGGCGGAAAAGGAGATAACTATTCTCTTGAAATCGGTAGTGGTACCTTCATTCCTGGCTTTGAAGAACAGTTGATTGGTATGAAGACAGGGGAAGAGAAAGAAATTGAAGTAACGTTCCCAAGTGATTATCCAGAAAAAGCATTAGCGGGAGAAAAAGCCACCTTTAAAGTAAAAGTAAATGAAATCAAAACCAAAGAAGAAAGGACTCTAGATGAAGACTTCTTTGAAGATCTTGGTATGGAAGGGGTAAAAGATGAAGAATCTTTAAGAAAAGAAATTGAAGAAAACATCAAAGCCCAAAAAGAACAAGATGCCGAAAATAAATATATTGATGCTTTATTAGAAGAAATTGGTAAGAATGTAGAAGTTGATATTCCAGAAGAAATGGTAGAAGAAGAAATCGATCGTTTAATGAAACGTGCAGAACAATCTCTAGCAATGCAAGGAATTTCTTTAGACTTATATTATCAATTTACGAAATCAACCGAAAAAGATTTAAGAGATCAAATGGAAAAAGAAGCATATCAAAATGTTTTATACCGTTTAATGCTAGAAGAAATCATGAATCTTGAAAATATTGAAGTAAGTGAAGAAGATGCAGAAAAAGAAGCCGAAGAGTTAGCAGAAAAATATCAAATGGAAAAAGACGAATTCCTAACTCAATTTGGTGGCCTTGAAATGGTTCAATATGACTTAGAAATGCGTCGTACCTTTGATTTATTAAAAGAATTAAACAAGTAAAGCTTTTCAAAAGAAAGCTTTTCTGATATACTGATTAAGGAAAAAGGGAGGGAAGAACATGGCAAAAGTAGGAAATAGACAAAAGAAAACCTTAGTTTGTACCGTTTGTAAAGAAGAAAACTATCGTGTTGAAAAGAATGTGAAAAATACAACGGACCGTTTAGAAATTAGTAAATATTGTCCAAAATGTGGCAAACACACTACGCATAAAGAGAAAAAGTAAAATAGAATGGAGGAGTAAGCATGATTAATTCCAATGATTTAAAAGCCGGAATTACCATTCAATCAGAAGGAAACATCTATATGGTTTTGGACAGTCAACACGTGAAACCAGGAAAAGGTGCCGCGATTGTCAAAGCCAAATTAAAAAACTTAAGAACGGGAGCGATTGCCGAAAAAACCTTTGGTGCTGGAGTAAAAGTAGAAACCGCTCATATTTCAAAAAAACCAATGCAATTCCTTTATAGTATGGGGGATACTTACTATTTTATGAATATGAGTGATTATGAACAAATCGAATTAGATAAAAGTACCATTGGAGACGATGCAAAGTTCTTAAAAGAAAACCTTGAAGTAGAAATCATTTTCTTTGAAGGAGAAATGTTAGGAATGAACCTTCCAGATAAAGTTGTTTTAAAAGTAGTAAAAACAGAAGATGCTGTTAAAGGAAACACTTCAAGTGGTGCGATGAAAAATGCTGAACTTGAGACAGGAATGGTAGTACAAGTTCCCCTTTTCATTAAACAAGATGAAGAAATTCTAGTTGGAACCAAAGATGGTAAATATGTGTCAAGAGCCTAGTCATAGGCTTTTTCTTTTGCTATAATGAAAGAAAAAGAAAGGATAAGAAAGATGAAAGTATTAGTAACTGGAGGGTGTGGTTATATTGGTAGCCATACCGTATGTGAACTCTTATATGCCAACCATGAAGTCGTTATTCTGGATGATTTTTCAAACAGTAAGAAAGATGTTTTACAAAAAATAGAAACTCTAACCGGTCAAAAGCCAAGATTCTATGAAGGAAAGGTTCAAGACAAAGCCCTTTTAAAAGAAATATTCGAAAGCCAAAAAATAGAAGCGGTCATTCATTTCGCGGGTTATAAAGCAGTAGGAGAATCCGTAGAAAAACCGTTGATGTACTATGAAAACAATTTGGAGTCAACGTTGCACTTATTAGAGATCATGCAAGAGTTTTCTTGTAAGAACTTTGTTTTCTCTAGCAGTGCTACAGTTTATGGTAGTCCAAAGTCTTTACCAATCAAAGAAGACTTTCCTTTATCTACCACCAATCCTTATGGCACCACCAAATTAATGATTGAACAAATTTTAAAAGATTTATCTAAATCGGATCCAACTTGGAATATCACCATTTTACGTTACTTTAATCCGATCGGAAATGAAAAAACAGGGCTATTAGGAGAAAACCCGCAAGGAATTCCCAATAATCTTATGCCTTATATCGTTAGAGTGGCGAATGGTATTTTGCCATGTTTAAGTGTCTTTGGCGATGATTATGGTACGCCGGATGGAACGGGAGTTCGCGATTACATTCATGTGGTAGATTTGGCGAAAGGTCATGTCAAGGCTCTAGAACACTTTTCTGGTCTTCGTATTTATAATCTTGGCACGGGACATGGATACAGTGTTTTAGATTTAGTAAAAACCTTTGAAAAAGTCAATGGAGTGAAAGTACCTTATAAAATCGTCGAACGCCGTAAAGGCGATATTGCTGCCTGCTATGCCGATCCAACCAAAGCGCAACAAGAACTGGGCTGGACGGCAGAAGAAACCCTGGAAGATATGTGTCGAGATAGTTATCAATATATAATTCAAGAAGCAAAAAGAGAAAAGTCTTTGAAATAAAGAAGACTTTTTTTGATGAATTTTTCGTTTCTTCTCATACTAAGAAAGAAAGGAAAATGGTTATGAAAGTACGCTTAGGTTATGTAGGAGGTCCAGGAAGTATGAAAGAATTTCGTTATAGTAAAACGATGACCTATAAAGAATATCAAAAACTAGGAGAAGAAACGGCCAAAGAAAAACTCGATAAAATTATCAAAGACAATTTAACAAACCTATTAAAAACTTTGAAAATGAATCATTTTTATCAAATAACCTTTTATCGTCTATCGAGTAGTATGATTCCTCTAGCAACGCATCCCAAGATAACATTTGATTATATTACGCCTTATCAAAAAGAATGGCAGAAAATTGCAGGTTACTTAGCAAAGCATAGCATGAGAATGGATATGCATCCAGATCAATTTTGTATTTTAAACAGCACGAAAGAAGAGGTGGTTCAAAAAAGTATTACTTATTTAAACTATCACCATAATTTATTACAAGCTCTAAATCTGAAAAATGCTAAGTTAATTCTTCATATAGGAAGTGGGGAAGGAGGAAAAGAAGCTTCTTTAAAACGATTTTCGGATAATTTTAGACGCTTACCCTTAAATTTAAAACAAGAAATAATTTTAGAAAACGATGATAAAATCTATACCGTCAAAGACACCTTAAAGTTATGCCAAGAACTAAACATTCCGATGGTACTTGATTATCATCATTATTTATGTCTTAAAAAAGGAGAAAAATTGAAAGACGATCTAAAAGAAATCTTTGCCACTTGGAAAAATACCGGTATGCCTCCCAAAGTTCATTTTTCTTCCCCTAAAAGCAAAAAAGAATTCCGTTCCCATAGTGATTATGCCAACCTTTCTACTTTTTTGAAATTCTTAAAAGAGATAGAACCCTTCACCGATGAAGTCGATATTATGCTAGAATGCAAAGCCAAAGAAGAAGCTTTATTTCGTTTAATGAGACAACTTCGCTTTCTAACGAACGTTAAAATCATAAATAATACTTGTTTCTTTTATGAAAATAAGAAATAAAAATTGACGAACCCCGTAAAATGTGGTAGAATCTAAGTGTTTGTAGCGTTACTAGGTCAAGAAGCCTCATGCTCAAACCGCATCAAAAAGGTAAAAACAAGGAATCCCTTGTACCTTCCGAGCGAGTCTTAAGAAAAACAAAGGAGGTAAGAAAATGTACGCAGTAATTAAAGTCGGTGGAAAACAATATCGTGTTCAAGAAGGCGATGAAATTTTTGTTGAAAAATTAAATGCCGAAGAAAATGATAATGTTCGCTTTGAACAAGTCCTTATGCTAGATAGCAAAGTAGGAAATCCTTATGTCGAAAAAGCGGTAGTCGAAGGTACGGTCTTAAAAAATGGTAAAAACAAAAAAATCCGTATTTTCAAATATAAGAACAAATCAAGATCAAATCGTAGAACACAAGGTCATAGACAACCATATACCAAAGTAAAAATCACAAAGATTAATGGATAATTATGATAACGGTAAAAACAGAAAAAGAAAAAGGATATTATAAAAGCGTTAGTGTTCTAGGACATGCCATGTATGATGATTATGGAAAAGACATTGTTTGTAGTGCTGTTAGTTCGATTGTCATAACCACTGTGAATGCAATTCTTTCCTTAGAAAAAGAAAGCATCAGCTATATGGTGAGTAAAAAAGGATTAAACATTAAAATTTTAAAACAGAATCGAATTACCAATACCTTAATAAGAAATATGGTAGGAATGCTAGGCGAACTAGAAAAAAAATATCAAGAAAACATTAAAATATTATAAGGAGGGTATCAAAGTGAAAAGATTAGAATTAGATATTCAGTTCTTTGCTCATAAAAAAGGACAAAGTTCTACCTCTAACGGACGTGATTCTATCGGAAGACGTTTAGGTGCCAAAGCGAGTGATGGTGAGTTCGTTACCGCTGGAAGTATTCTTTATCGTCAAAGAGGAACGAAAATATTCCCAGGCGTGAATGCAAGACGTGGAAACGATGATACAATTTATGCAACCGTAGATGGCATTGTAAAATTTGAACGTCTTGGTAGAGATAAAAAACAAGCTTCCGTTTATCCCGTTGGAGAATAATGACGATTGACAAGAAAAGTGTTAAGCTTTTCTTTTTTTATGCTTTTTTCTTGACAACTTTTTGTAAAATATCACAATTTGTAGATGAAAAAGTGGTCTAAAACGTTTACAAAAACTAAGATTCTGTGTAGTATATAATTAAGCAGTGGTAAAAAGTGGAGCAAAGTGGGGGATTCATATGTTTCTAGGACAATATCATCATACCATCGATGAAAAAGGTCGATTAATTATACCTTCCAAATATCGTGATCAATTGGGAAGTAGCTTTGTCATAACTCGTGGTATTGAAAATTGTATTTATGTCTATCCAGAAGAAACATTCTCCCGCCTTGTCACCCAGCTAGAAGCACTACCATTTACCAAAAAAGATGCCAGAAGATTCTCAAGATTTTTCTTATCTGGTGCTACTGCTGCAGAACTAGATAAACAAGGAAGAATCCTTCTTCCTTCTTCCCTTGCAACTTATGCCGACCTAAAAAAAGACTGTATCATTGTTGGAGTCGGGGAACGCCTAGAAATTTGGGATAAAGATGCTTGGGATGACTTTATGAGTTCTGCTGCTGATGAAATGTCTGATATTGCCGAAGGCTTATTCCAAGAAGGTGATTATCATGCATGAGAGTGTGTTACTAAAAGAAGCGATTGATAGTCTAAACTTAAAAGAAGATAGTCTTGTGATTGATATGACCTTAGGTTTTGCTGGACATAGTAGTCAGATCCTAAAAAGAATAAAAACGGGATACCTATTCGCCTTTGACCAAGACGAAGAAGCTCTTTCCTATAGTCAAAAGAAATTAGAGACAATTGGAACGAACTTCAAAATTTTCGATTCGAATTTTGTTCATGCCAAAGAAAAATTGCAAGAATTAGGCATAGAGCAAGTGGATGCGATTTTGTATGATTTAGGAGTATCGAGTCCCCAGCTTGACGAAGATTATCGAGGTTTTAGTTATCATCAAGATGCTCCTTTAGACATGCGGATGGATCAAGATAATAAGATGACGGCCAAACAAATTGTAAATACTTATTCCGAAAAAGAACTAGGTCGTATTTTTACTCAATATGGCGAAAGTAAATTTTCTTCTTCTATTGCGAGAAACATCATCCGCCATCGTCAAAAAAAAGAAATCGAAACCACTTTGAAACTGGTAGAAATCATCAAAGAAGCCGTTCCTATGAAAGAACGCTTAAAAAAACATCCCGCCAAACAAATCTTTCAAGCTCTACGCATTGAAGTGAATCACGAATTAGAAGTCTTAGAACACTCACTAGAAGATGCTCTAACCCTGATCAAACCGGGAGGAAGAATTGCGGTGATTACCTTCCATTCTTTAGAAGATCGCATCGTCAAACAAAAATTTAAAAAAGTATGTAGTACCGATAAAATATCACAAGGGCTTCCCAATATTCCCAAAGAATATTTGCCAGACTTTAAATTAATTACCAAAAAGGGACTTCGTCCGAGCGAAGAAGAACAAGAAAAAAATCATCGTTCCCGAAGTGCGACCCTAAGAGTCATAGAAAAAATAAAATAAAGAAAGGAGAGAAAACGATGAATAAAAGAAGAAAAGTGAAAAAAAGAGTAAAAATGAGTAAATTCGAACGGCTTATCTATACCTTTGCCATTGTTCTTGCTATTAGTGCTCCTGTGACGATCGTTTTCTCACAAGCAACCCTTTCTCAAATAAATTTTGAAGTAGAAAAAGTAAAAAAAGAAATCAAAGAACAGACCAAAACAAACGAAAGCTTATCCATGAAAATTAATGAGTTAGCTTCCCTTGATAAAATAGAAGAGATTGCCAAAGAAGAAGGATTGAGTTATAATAATGATAATATAAAAACAGTAGATGAAAATTAGGACGTGATGTATTTGAAAAAGAAAAAGAAGCCAAGAAATGAAGTAAAACTAAATAAGTTACTAGTCGTAGTGGCTCTTTTTTTGTTTGCTATCATGATTGGAAGAGTATTCCAATTGTCCTTAAGTGAAGAAGTCGATGGTACGAACTTACAAGCTTTAGCGAGTCGTCGAACCACCCAAACCGATGTCATTCAAGCGCAAAGAGGAACCATTTATACGACGGAAGGAGAAGTACTAGCGCAAAATGTTTCTTCTTATAAATTAATTGCCTATTTATCTCCTTCTAGAACGACCGATGAAAATAATCCTCAACACGTCGTTGATAAAGATAAAACCGCGGAACTTTTAGCGCCTATTCTAGGAATTAGTAAAGAAGAAATTTTACGTTATCTAAATAAAGAAGGATTATATCAAACAGAATTTGGAAGTGCTGGAAAAGGTTTAACAGAATTAACCAAAGAACAAATTGAGGCGTTAAATTTACCAGGTTTAGACTTCGAAGAAAGCTTTAAACGTTATTATCCCAAAGGAGACTTCTTATCTTATGTATTAGGTTATGCCAAAGAAGAAACAACTACCAATGAAGATGGGGAAGAAGAAACAACCATAACAGGAGAAATGGGTCTTGAAAAATACTATGATAGTACCTTAAAAGGAGAAGATGGCTATACCACTTATCAAAAAGATTTGCAAGGCTATAAGATAGCTGGAACCAAAGAAATTAGTGAAGAAGCTGTCGATGGGAAAGATATCTATTTAACCATTAATAACAACATTCAATTCTTTGTCGAACAAGCCTTAGATGAAGCGGAAGCGAATTATGAGTATGAATGGTTTACTATTATGATTGCTGATGCCAAAACAGGAGCTATATTAGCAGCAGCCAACTCGCCATCTTTTGATCCAAATGTTCGAAATATTACCAATTACTTAGATATCAATGTTGCTCTTCCTTATGAACCGGGTTCTACTATGAAAATATTTACTTATATGGCAGCGATGGAAAATGGCGTTTATAATGGGGCAGAAACTTATCATTCTGGAACCTTTACGACCACAGACGGTACCGTCATTGGTGACTGGAATCGTGCAGGGTGGGGTGATATTACCTTTGATCGTGGTTTTGCACTTTCCTCTAACGTCGGAGTCATTAACTTAATTGACCGTTATATGAATGCTTCGATGTTACGAAGTTATTTCAAAAAATTAGGCTTTGGAAAGAAAACAGGAATTGAATTACCGAATGAAGCCGAAGGAGAGCTTGATTTTAAATACGAAACCGAAATCTTCAATGCTGGGTTTGGCCAAGGAATTACTACCACCCCAATTCAAAACATTCAAGCTTTAACCTCTTTAACCAACAATGGGGTTATGCTAAAACCATATCTAGTCGATAAAATTGTTGATCCAGATACTGGAGAAGTAATTTATCAGGGCGAAAGAACGGAAGTCGATACGGTCGCGAGTGAAACAACCGTTAATAAAATCAAAGACTTAATGTGGGAAACAGTCAATGGAATTGGCAATACTGGAGCAGGATATCGTCTAGATGGCTACAATTTGATCGGGAAAACCGGAACCGCTCAAATTGCCGATGAATCAGGAGGAGGATATCTAACCGGAGCGAGCGATATCATTTCCTCTTTTGCGGGAATTTATCCAAAAGATGACCCCGATGTCATTATCTATGCTTCGGTAAAAAGACCTGCTGGAGGAAATCAAAAAGTCATTTGGCAAGCGATCAAAGATATTGTTTTAAACATTAGTAAATACTATGGGGAAGATCCTACCGAACAACAAGTTGCAGAACTTACAAATTATACCTTAGATTCTTATGTGAACAAAAAAACAGATCAATCCAAAAGTGATTTAGAAAGTAAAGGCTTAGCCGTTCAAGTTTTTGGCTCTGGCGATAAAATCATCAGCCAGTACCCTTATGCGAAAGAAACCGTAACGACAGGAGATACCATTTTTCTAATTACGAACGATCCGAATAAATTAGTGCCAGATGTCACAGGACTATCCAGTAAACAAGCAGAAGCGCTCTTAAAACTATTAGGCTTGAGTGTAACTACCGAAGGAACAGGTTATGTCACCGGTCAAAGCATTGCCAAAGATACGCCGATTACAGAAGGGATGGCAATTACCTTAACCTTAAGTCCTAAATTCTAACTGAAAGATTGTGAAGAATAAGTTTTATTCTTGATAATCTTTTTTTCTTTTGATCTTCAAGGCCTTCCCAAAAATAACCTCATTTTGCTCTTGTGAAAGATCTTAATTTCCGGTATAATGAAAAAAGATAGAGGTGATTCCAGTGAATCATATATATACTGGTTTAGACATTGGTAATGATCAAATAAAAATTGTTGTGGCCGAAGCCTTAAATCAAGAATTTCATGTTTTAGCTTCCACGGCCATAAAGAGTGCTGGGATTAAGAAAAATACCATTTATGATCATAAAAAACTAAAAGAACAACTTCATAAAGCCTTTGCCAAAACTGAAGAAAAACTGGGAATGAAAATTCGTGAGGTGATTCTTTGCGTTCCGGCAAATACGGCGTCAATGACCATGGAAACAGGTCTTGTCAATATTCGCTCTGGCACCGTACGGGGAAGCGATATTATGGAGGTATTAAAAGATGCCGCTTATGGAACTTACGAAAACACCAGGGAATTAGTAACCTGTTTACCAATTTCTTTTACTGTGGATGAAGAAGCTTCGGTGGCCGATCCGAAGGATGAAAGTGGGGAAAAACTTTTTGTGAAAGCCGTAGTAGCCACTAGTCCTAAAAATGAAATATATCCCTATATCGATTTAGTACGAAGTCTTGGGGTTAATATCACCGATATCGTCTATAATACGCAAGCGGATTATTATTGCGCTACAACCAAAGAACTTGATCGCAAAATGGGTTGCATTATTAACATTGGAGGGGATATGACGACGATTGCCATCTTCAACAAAGGCATTATGATCAAAAATTCCTTTTTACCAGTGGGAAGCAGTAGTGTTGATAAAGATATCGCTTATATCTATAAACTTGATTTAAAAACAGCGCGAACCTTAAAAGAAACCTTTGCTCTTTCCGTAGGACGTTATGCCGACGTAAATGATACGAAAGAGGTAACGACGCAAGAAGGCAAAAAAGTGATGATTCATCAGCCAGAAATCTCAGAAGTCATTGAATCTAGGCTCAAAGAAATCTTAAAACTTGCCAAAAATGAAATAAATCACTTAACAAAAAGAGAAATTAGTTATATAATCGTAGTAGGTGGAATAAGTGAGCTAGCAGGATTTAACTATATAGTGGATGACATTCTATCTCATAATGCCAGTTGCTTAAATATGCAAGAGCTAGGCGCAAGGCATAATAAATTTACCAGTGCTCTTGGAAGTTGTAAGTACTTTCATAGGAAATGTATGTTGGTGGGAAAAGACATAAGCATGTTTCAAGAAGAGGAACAAGAATCTTTCTTGGCACCAAAAAAGAAGAATAACGTAAACGATACGATGATCAATAAATTTTTCTATAACTTTTTTGATACTAATTAAGGAGGAACAATCATGGGAAACGGACTAGAAATGGATCAATTAGCGAAAATAAAAGTAATCGGTTGCGGTGGCGGCGGTGGTAACGCTGTAAATCGTATGGTCGAATCGGGAGTAAAAGGAGTAGAATTTATTGTAGCCAATACAGATCTACAAGTTTTAAATAATTCGAAAGCCGATGTAAAAATTCAATTAGGAGTAAATCTTACGGATGGCCTTGGAGCCGGAAGTAGACCAGATATTGGACGGGAAGCAGCTTTAGAGTCAAAAAAAGAAATTGAAGACGCTTTAGCAGGAGCCGATATGGTCTTTATTACTTGTGGTATGGGGGGAGGAACTGGAACTGGAGCAGCTCCTGTGGTAGCAGAAATTGCGCAAGCTCTAGGAGCCTTAACTGTTGCCATTGTTACCAAACCTTTTACGTTTGAAGGAAAGAAAAGAATGGACAACGCCTTAAAAGGACTTGCCGAACTAGAAAAACATGTTGATACTCTAATCGTCATTCCAAATGATCGATTGAGAGAAATTATTGATAAAACAACACCAATGCTAGAAGCATTCAAAGAAGTTGATAATGTTTTAAGAAGAGGTGTTCAATCAATCTCAGACTTAATTGCTGTTGTCGGACTTGTTAACCTAGACTTTGCCGATGTACAATCTGTGATGAAAGATTCTGGAAGAGCCATTATCGGTATTGGAATTGGTATGGGTGAAGATAGAGCCATTGAAGCAGCTCAACAAGCCGTATCAAGTCCTTTGCTTGAAACAAGTATCTCAGGAGCAACGGATGCCATTATCAATATTACTGGTGGTGTAAACTTAACCCTTTTTGAGGCAGAACAAGCTGCGGAAGTCGTAAGAGGAGCTTCAGGAACGGATATCAATACCATCTTTGGTTCTGTAATTAATGAAAACTTATCTGACGAAGTCATTGTTACCGTAATTGCAACCGGTTTTGATCGGAAACCAGAAGAAGCACCAAAACCAGTATTTTCAAATACACAGCAACAACAACCAAATAGAAGAACAACAAGAGAAGAAATGTCTTATGTGGCTTCAATACCTTCAAGCAATCATCACGACGATGATGACAGTGGAGAAATTTTAGATGACTCAGACTATGATTTTCCTCCATTTTTAAGAGATAAAAACTTTTAATAGATAGAAAGAAGTGGA
>CALVJC010000006.1 GCA_944331945.1 uncultured Bacilli bacterium | reverse complement strand
TTTGGAAAAATAGAACCTCCCGATAAAATCATGGGACAAGGATTTTGATGATAAACTTCCACGGCTTTCTCTACTCTTTTGATCGCACTACTGGTTAATACTAAAATAGCATCATAGTCTTTTTCTTCTCTTTCAAAAGAGAAAAAAAGTTCATTAATACGATCTATTGTCTTTGGTTCTAAAGTTTCTTTTTCTAGTTCTTTTATTAAGTATTTTAATTCTTCGATATTCGTATTCATAGGCACTTCCTTTTTCTCTATTATATAACATTATTTTAGAAAAAAGGAATAAATAAAATCGGCTATAAAAAGAAGAAGAGAAATAATAGTGATAAAATGAGGAATTTTTTTGACGATTTTATCCGTTTGCGGTTTGATCAAATAAAGAAAAATAAGGCATGCTACACCCCAAACTAAACTTACTTCTAAACAGATATATTTTCCACTGTTAAAGGTCATATCACTATAGTCCCAAAAACTCTTATGAAAAATAGCTTCGGTGATGATACCGCCGATTAGTTCTAAAATGGTTAAAATAAAAATAACTAATAGGAATAAAGAAATCACTTTTAGAAAGCGAGGCATTTTAAAACGATTAAAGACAAATCTTGTTAAAAAAATCATAATGATAATACCAAAGCCATAGATTGGCATCCATGGTCCAAGAAAAGGATTTTGAGCTATTTCTCCACTGGTAATTAAGTGAAGAATGTTTTCATATAAGAAGCCTAAAATGGAATAGAGAAGAAAATTATTTAAATAGTAAAACATAGTATTCACCAATATATAGTATCTTTTCTTTTTCCTTTTTTATACAAAGAAAAAGAAATCCGAAGATTTCCAAGATTTCTTTACCATGTGAAAGCTGAACCTAAGATAATAGCTAGTAAGATATAAAGAACGATGATGATGACAAAGCTATTTCTTGGGCGTGAACAACAAGTATTTGTTGTTACATTTTGATTGCTTGAACAAGACATAAACACACTTCCTTTCCTAAATTAGATATAGGCACCTATAATAATGACTAGCAAAATAAATAGTACTAATACAATTGCGCTTGATGAATTACAATTACCCATAACTTAATCCTCCTTTTTTTCTAATGTTCACCTTATTTTATGGCAAAACTCCCAAATGTGTGCGTAGTATTACCCAAACTTTCGTAAATACAAAGAATCACAATTGCTTATTTTTCCAAGTAATGATATGATAAGTATGCATGAAGTTTATATGAAGGAGGATTTAAAGTGCAAAAAAGAAAGAAATTTATGATGGCTTTTATGATGCCAGTCTTGCTTTGTTTCTGTCTTTTTTTAACAGGATGTGGAAATGAAGCGGAACTTGAAAACAAGAGTACTGTTTTAACCCTTGAAAATGGAGAAATTACTGCTGACACTCTTTATAACGAATTAAAGGATCAGTATGGAATTAATATTTTATTGGATTTATTGGATCATCAGATTTTAGATGAAAAATATCCAACTACAGAGGAAGAAACAACTTCGATTGACAGTCAAATTTCCTTGATGAAAGCACAATACAACAATGACAATGATGCCTTTTTGAGTGCTATTCAACAATATTTAGGAGTAGAAAACGAAGATGAGTTAAGAGAGATGCTTTCTTTAGAATATAAAAGAAATCAAGCAGTAGAAGATTACATTAAAGAGCATATTGAGGATGATGAAGTAAATGAATATTATGATAGTGAAATTATCGGAGATATGCAAGTAAGACATATTTTAATTAAACCAGATACCAACCAAGATATGACGCAAGAAGAGCAAGATGCAGCGAAAGAAGCAGCAAGAGAAGAAGCAGAAGATTTGATTCGCCAACTTGATGAAGGGGCTGACTTCCAAGAACTTGCGAAAGAACATAGTGATGATACTGGTTCTGCTAGTGATGGAGGGTTCATTGATTACTTTAATAAAGACAGTAATATGGATGAAAACTTCTATGAGGCTTCTAAAAATCTAGAAGTTGGAAAGTATACGGAAGAACCAATTGAATCAACTTATGGTTATCATATTATTTTAAAAGAAGATCAAAAGGAAAAACCTGCTCTTGATGAAGTAAAAGAATCTATTTTAGAAGATCTAATGAATGAAAAATTAGATAATGATAATACTTTATATTATGAAACTCTTATTGATGTAAGAGAAGCGGCAGGTCTTGAATTTAAAGATGATACCTTAAAACAACAATATGATGATTTAATGAATCAATTAATTGAAAGTGCTAGAAATTCTAGTGCAAGTTAAAAAAGAAAAAGTAGTCTTTGGACTGCTTTTTCTCATTCTATATTTGAAATAGAAAATCCTAATTGATACATCTTTTGTTTTAATTTATATTCTAATTCTTTTCCCGTATATTTTTTACTTAATTTTTTATATAATTTTTGATATTCTTTTTTGGCAATATCCTCTTCCTCCACGGTTATTTTTTGAAGCGATTCCAGTATTTTTTGGCGATCGAAGCCATCTAGAGTAAGTGTCATTTCTAATTTTTTCTTTAAAGCATTAGCACTTTTCCTTTGATTTGATTTCACTGCTTTTTGAATAATTTTATTTATTTTTTCTTGTTCTATTTCTTCGGTGTATTGTTCCAAAGCTTCTTTATAATTCTCCT
>CALVJC010000005.1 GCA_944331945.1 uncultured Bacilli bacterium | reverse complement strand
AAACATTTCTTAGCACCTCTCTTTCTTCTAGTCTACTGCTTTTTTTTACTTACGGCAATCCCATCTCCAACTCTATAAATGGTTGTTTCAAAGTCTTCTCTGTTGTTTAAAAAAGTCATATATTTTTTTATTTTACGAACAATTCCTAAGACATTTCGACTCGTTATTTCTTTTTCTTCTTTTTCTACTAAACCATGAAAAAGCATATTATCGGTTAGAATAAAGCCATGTTCGGTTAAATTTGATTCGAATCGTTCAAAAAAAAGCTGATTTTTGGCTTTGGCAGCATCTATAAAAATTAAATCAAATTTTTCCTCTAACCTCACTTCGGAAGCATCATTGAAAATTAAAGTGATGCGATCTTCTAATTCTAATTTTTTAATGTTTTTGATGGCTTCTAAATATCTTTTTTCATCTTTTTCAATGGTTGTCACTTTAATATCCGGATTACATAAAGCCATCATAATGGCCGAATAACCAATTGCACTACCAATTTCTAAAATATTTTTGACTTGATGTTTAATAATAAACGTAGCCAGAAAATTAATTCCTTCTTCTTGCATAATGGGAACTTTATTTTCTTCAGCATATTGTCTAATTTCTTTTAATGCTTTATAGGATGTTACCATATCCAATCACCATTTTCTTTTATTGTATTAATTGCTTGTTCATGCTCTGCCATCGTTCTTGTGTAATAGATCTTACCATTTTTATCAGCTACAAAATAGAGATAATCATTGGCCGTAGGGTTAATGGATGCATCAATACTTTCTAGCGATGGATTGCAGATAGGACCGACAGGGAGCCTTCCAGCCATTTCACTGCTTCTGGTGTTATAAGGGTTATAGGTTTGGAACATGCTTGCACTTAAATCCCCGGTCATCTCCTGATCAAAGGCATAATAGGTTGTGACATCACTTCCTAAGTTCATTCCTTGTGCGAGACGATTTTGAAATACGCCAACAATCATTTTCCGATCCGTCTCATTTACTCCTTCTAACTCCGTAATACTCGCCATGGTTATCATATCATGAATATTGGTATTTTCAAGTATTTCTCGATAAGGTTCTAAATTTTCTCCCTCTTCTTTTAGTAAGGTATTGATGACTTCTTCTGCCGTTACATCTTCATTTTCAAAGAAATAGGTATCAGGCGCAAGATAGCCTTCTAAGGGGTAATATATTTCTTCGTTCAGTATATCTTCGGTTAAAAACCAATACTGATTCATCCAAGCAGCTAAATTTGTAGGATCACTCGCTACATCTAAAAATTCTTGTTCTCCAATATTCGTTTTCGAAGCTAAGGTCTTGGCATAGTCTTTGATACTCTGTCCTTCTTGAAATGTAATACTAATCGCGTCTGGATTATAAAGGCTTCCTTGTTCTAAACTTGCCGCAATTTCATCTAAGCTCATACTTTTTTGAAATAAATAGGTGGAAGCTTTCATACTAGAAATACCATTTAATTTTATATATATTTTAAAAAATAAGGGACTACGAATTAAACCTTTGTCATGAAGTAAATTTGCAATATCATCGGTACTCATTCCACTTGGAATAATCACTTCAATGTCAGCATGACTTGTTTTATCGATTGGCTGTACTTGTACTTGATAGATACAAAAGCAAACAATCAGTAGGATTCCTAAAGTAGCAGGAATTAACGCCAGTTTTCTTCTTTTCTTCATACTTCCTCTTTCTATTCTTTACTTTTTATCTTTATTGTTGTTCCGTCGTTCCACTTTCCTCGGTTTGTTTTTTCACTTCTTCTTGAATGGTGTTTAAGATTGTTTCAATGACTTGCCATTCTTTATCGGTTTCAATTGGATCTAGGCGACTTGTGTCACTGCCAGGATAGTAGACACTAGCGAACACTTGAATATTACCTTCTTGGTCGACACTGTTATCGGTATAAACGATATAACTTTTGTTTGTTTCTTCACTATCAAAGGTAAATAAGACATCATAAAGGGTCTCTTTTCCTGTTTCATCGACTAATTTAAATTGATTTTTTTCTTCCATTTTTATTTTCTCCTTTTATCTAAAAAAATTTGTAATATAATTGTAGCGGCCACTTTATCAATGACTTTCTTTCTTTTTTTACGGCTCGTATCTCCTAATAATAGAACATCTTCTGCTTGTTTGGTGCTTAAGCGTTCATCTTCTAAATAAACAGGCAAAGAAAAGGCATCTTCTAATTGTTTTTGAAAAGCAAGAGTCTCTTCGCCGCGGAAGCCAATGGTGTTATTCATGTTTTTGGGAAATCCTAATACAAGTGCTTCTACTTCTTCTTGTGCTATAATTTCTTTTAATTCTTCAAGACAAGAAGTAGGATTGTTGTCATGTCTTAAGATTTTATAACTTGTAGCAATGGTTCCCGTTTTATCCGATAAAGCAAGCCCTATCGTTTTTGTTCCTAAATCAAGTCCTAAATAACGCATTATTTTTCCAAAAAGTCCGTCAAAAGCACTTCTACAATCTTACTACGATCGATTGACTTCATCTTACCTCTTGCATTTTGATAGCTTGAGATATAGCCAAGATCACCACTAATAAGATAACCTATAATTTGATTTACGGGATTATAGCCTCTTTCTTTTAATGAGTTATATACTTCTTTT
Source organism: uncultured Bacilli bacterium (assembly GCA_944331945.1). Classification (GTDB taxonomy): domain Bacteria; phylum Bacillota_I; class Bacilli_A; order RF39; family UBA660; genus Onthousia. Next base: position 1,914 of record CALVJC010000005.1, on the reverse strand, counting down.
AATAATTGATGAACTTCTTTACTTGTATCCTTTTTCATATGAAAAAGCATGGTTTTATCATTATTCATTCTTTTCACCTCACTACAATTACTACCCATATTTTATCATGAGAAAAGTTTTAGTTCAATAGAAAGAGAAAGTTTTTCAAAGCATGGATCAGTTCATAAGGTTTTATGAATATCGTTCAAATGTTAAAAATACAGTCTTTTTTCTTTAAACTGTACTTTCTTTTTTAGTTATGCTTGTCAGTAAGTTACAACAAAGGGATTTACTGCTGATCCATCACCGCTCGTGATTTGGATATTTGGAGATAGATTAATGACAGGTCGGATACCGAAGTTACTTGATGTATATCCAGGCGAAAAATGACCTCTATAGTTTATTCCGAACGTAATATCTTGTAATGTAGCAGCAAATGGTGACAGTGTCCAATAAGTCTGTCCTGTATAAAGATAATAACTGGTATTTGCTATATAATAACCTCCACCGGCCATAGCTACTTCATCTATCGTAATTAAACCAATAGGATAAGTTAAGTCTCCATTCCCATTCGATTCTTCTACCGTAAAAGAATCTTCTACTTGATTACATTGTAAAGAAGGTGATTTATTTATATACAAGCGATCATAAGATGAATAATAAGTCGTAGAAGATAATAAATAGCCAGACCCACTATAAAGACTTCGATCGTTACAAAAGATTTTATCTCTTAGATAATCAGCATAACTTCTCCCTTCACTATCCACTCGATTTAAAAGGTTCTCTTCATACCAATCATCAATCTTCTTTTTGATGGTTGAATCCGTTGTATTTTGTAAGGTCCCTTCATAACTATTCGAGCTATAAGAGACTGGTTTTACTCTCATAGTATCATCATCTCTGTATTCTTCTATTTTTATCATCACATTGCAAGTTCCGTTTGAAGTAGTGCTTTTACAAGTATAAGGATAGTTATTAATTATTTCGTCATAATCTTCTAACCAGTTTCCTTGAAAGGTACTTCCTGTGATAGAAAATGTTTTACTTTCTTCATCAAAGGTATAATTCTTTCCAAAATAGTAATTTGTTGTGTTCCTAAAATTAGTGTAATCAGTAACTTCATTTTCTGTTTCGTGCAAGCTAAAATTCTCATGATACATATATCCTACATAAGCAGGATCCCAATATTTTTCATTAAAAGCACTTGTTCCAATCGAAGTATTACTTCCAGTATCACTCGTACTGGTTCCAGAGTAAATCAAACGAACACTTCCATCGCCATTTTGTCGAATGATTCTCCAGATATAACCAGCATAAGATACATAGTTATTGGTTACGGCTCCTCGATAGTAATAACTTGTTCCATAATCATCTTCCGCAGCATATAAGCCATCTTTTTCACTGTCATTTGGGGCTATCTTGGAAAAGTCAGGCGTTCCTTTCGATGCTATCGTTTGTTTGGCTTCTTCGACACTACTGCTCTCATTCTCTATCACTAACATACATTCGGATAAAGTAGTAAATCCATTCTCATAACAATACCTGTTCTCTGCTTCTGCTATATAGTCATTACTTCTTCCATAAACATTTACTCTTGTTCTATAAATGAGTCCTCCTCCATCTCCTTGAGGGTTATAGTTTTCATCCACATAGATTCTTAATCGATAATTTGTTACCACTTCTCCTTGGGTATTAATATTACCTGTTAATAAACTCATCATGTTCGCTGGTCTTCCTGTGTAGTTGTTAGCAGTACTATCTTCAAAGTAAGTCTTAGGGCTCATCACTTCTTCTTCTGTTCCATCCGATCTGATTCTTGTTAAATAATATTTGATATTACTTCCATCAATAGTATTACCATTTTCTTCTTTTACTGCTATTTCAAAGTTGATATTGGTATCTCCTCGAATATTACTTTTGATACTAAAATCAAAA
>CALVJC010000004.1 GCA_944331945.1 uncultured Bacilli bacterium | reverse complement strand
GTAATAATCACTTCTTCGACATTTCCTCTTTTGTTTCCTTTGGCATTGATGCTTCTTTTGGCTTCAATGATATGAATATGATAATCTTTATATAAGTTTTGAATAAAAGGAGTATTACAGTTTGATAGCATGACATAGACTCCTTTTTTGTCTAATTCTTTAAAGATATCGGCAAGACGTTCTTGTTCTTCTTTCCCAAAGCCCGTGTCCGTATAACTGGTGAAAGAATTATTGATCGAATCATATGGTGGATCAAAGTAAACAAAGTCTCCCTTTTCCGCTGTTTCTACGGCTTCTTCAAAGTCGGTGTTCATGATTTTAATATCATTCATGGTTAAATACATATGAATAGCAATTAGGTTTTCGCCATCATAAGTATTGATGTTATCTTTTCCATTGTAGGGAACATTAAATTCATTCTTACTATTTACTCGATAAAGACCATTGAAACAGGTTTTGTTTAAATAAATCGTACGAGCGGCTCTCGCATAATCACTCATGCGGGCAAAACTTTTTTTGTTTTTGTCTTTATCTCTTAACTCATAGTAGAATTCTTTGCTATTCTCCCGCTCATATTTATTTAATAGAGCACACATTTTTTGATATTTATCATAGTCAGACATGACGCGGTAAACGTTCATTAATTCTTCATTCCAATCATTAATGACGGCTTTTTTTGGTGCTAGTTCGAAAAGAACGGCACCGCCTCCCACGAAGGGTTCATAGTAGGTATTGAACTTTTTCGGCATATACTTTTTTAATTTATCAATGATTTGTCTTTTTCCTCCTGCCCATTTGACAAAGGGTTTTACTTTTAACATGAGGCATTCTCCTTTCCTGTGGTTAACGGTACACTTGAAACACTGTTTAAGTGGTAGTCGGCTCTTATTCCTTTTTGATAAGCATAGTATCCAGCGCAAGCGATCATTGCGGCATTGTCGGTACAGAATTTCATTGGGGGAATCGATAAATCAACCTTCAATTCTTGGCACATTTTTTCAGCTTTTTCTCTTAACACTTGATTGGCTGCAACACCACCAGCGATAATGAAATGTTTTAAATGCTCTTGTTCTAAAGCTTTTTTGGCTTTACTAATGATACTGTCAGTGGCTACTTTTTGAAACGAAGCAGCAAAATCTTCGAGATTCAACTTTTCTCCTCGTTGCTCTAGTTTATGATTCAAATTAATCGCTGCACTTTTTAAACCACTAAAAGAAAAGTTATAAGAGTCATCCTGAAGAGGCGTTGGCAAAGGATAAGTTGGATTTCCTTTTTTGGCAAGGGCATCGACTTTTGGACCTCCGGGATAAGCTAGTCCAATGATCCGCGCTACTTTGTCATAACATTCTCCAATGGCATCATCTAAAGTACCACCTAATTTTTGAAAAGAGAGATGATCTTCCATTTTGATTAGTTCGGTATGTCCACCACTAACTACTAATGCTAATAAGGGAAACTCAAGCGGTTTCACTAGACTGTTAGCATAAATGTGACCCGCAATATGGTGGACCGGAATTAATGGCTTTTGATAGATATAAGCAAGAGTCTTAGCAGCTTCTAAGCCCACTAACAAGGAACCAATTAACCCTGGGCCGTAAGTAATGGCAATGGCATCCATCTCCTCCATTTTCATGTTCGCTTCCTTTAAACATTCTTCAATTACGATGGTAATGTTTTTGACATGCTCCCTACTTGCTATTTCTGGTACGACGCCTCCATAAGTTTTATGAATATCAATTTGACTGGAAATGACAGTCGCAATTTCTTCACAACCATTTTTGACAATCGCACAACTCGTCTCATCACAACTACTTTCAATTCCTAAAATATAAACATCTTTCATATACAACACTTTCCATTTCTTCTTTATTTTAACATAAAAGACGCATCTTTACTAGAAAAATGCGTCTTATCGTTCTTATTTTAAGAAGCTAGAGATGGTATTTTTTATCTTTTCTTCGGAAACTCCTAGTTGTAATAATTCTTCGAGGTTTCTTTTTAGTTCTTGATAGATTTTGTCTATCTTTTCATTCTTGGCTTTTTTACCTTGGTCACTGATAAAGCAGCCTTTGGTAGAAATACTTACAATCATATTTTTGTTTTCTAATTCGGTATAAGCTTTTTTGACGGTATTGGGATTAATTCCTAAATAGCTAGCTAGTTCACGAATAGAAGGAAGGGCATCTTGCTCTTTTAAAATTCCAAGGGCAATATAGCGTTCAATCTGTTCCATGATTTGTAAGTAAATTGGATTTCGACTCTGATAATCAAGAACTATCATATCACAAGTCATGTTATCACCTCTATTCTACGGTTTGTTCTTTTAAGTAGTTTTTGAAATGGTCATTATTGGTTACATAAATATAACTATGGGTACCATAAAGATAAATTTTATCATAAGGTTCTTTACTATTGATTCTACTACCGTCTTCCTTGATCCATTTTACCATGTCTTCTAAAATGTTTCTATCATCAGTTGTTAATGATTCTTCATCAGGAGAAGAAGATTCCATGGCAAGCATTTGAATTTTTTCTTTGGCTAACCCCTCTAAAGTCCGTTCGTTATTCTTTCGCATTAAATAGTCAAGCACTGTTTGATTGGTTACATTAGGAGCATCCAAGATCATTAATTGATGATTTTTGTAAATGACTACGGAAAGTACTTCTCCCGGGGTAGTTGTATTATTCGCTTTGGCATCTAATGATTCCACTACTTCACTTAAAATTGGTTGCAATTGTCGATAAGTGTAATTTTCTTCTAAGAAGTTTACGGTTTGAATGTCTGATTCTTTTAAGGTGGTATAATTTTTTGCTTGTTCAGTTTCTTGTAAGGTTTCAAGGAGTTTTTGTCTTTGTTCTTCGGTTACAGTCAAATATCCATAATAAGTGTTGCCGTCTTTTAAGATGATACTATAGTGCATAGTGAGATCGGTTGGAGTGCCTTCTGTATTTTGAAAAGCATATTGGAGAATTGTTTCTTTTGCTTGTTCGTCTGTGAATAAGATTTGATCAAGACGATAACCAGATGTTACATTCATGTCATAAGCATTCAAGGAAGAAAAACGAATTCCTTCTATATTCTCCACCGTAAGCGTTTCTTTTACATAATCAAAGTTTGGCATTTTCTTGGAGTTGATATAGGCTTCCATTCCATTACTATAAAGGGAAGCTAGAAGAAGAGTGATAAGAAAATAGCCAAGCGAAATTTTAATTTTTTGAATCCGTTTCTGGGTGATGAGGTCATAGATGAAGAAATACGCAAGATAAACGAGTATTATAATTAGGGCATCACGGAAAGATGGTTGCACAAAGAAAAGGAAGATTCCAAGTGGGAATAAGGTAAGACATTTGACAAAGGTGTGAACATGAAAGCTGGTGAAAGAGGTTTCGCATTGTTCCATTTTGCGTTTTTGGAAAGTAAAGAAGCCAACGAAAATCATGACAATGCTCCAAAGGAATGTCTTTAAAAGCATGGTAGTATCATACGTAAGGGTGGTACCACTTACAAAGGTAATCACCGCTTGAGTCGAAACCATGCCATGATATTCTTGCCCTTTGTTCAGGGTTGTATAGTAATAGTTTTCTTTTGCTTGTTCATCACAATTTTCAATTCCTGTTTGTTCTACACACTGATCGTAGGC
>CALVJC010000003.1 GCA_944331945.1 uncultured Bacilli bacterium | reverse complement strand
AAAATGTCAATTTCTTAACAGTCTTTTCTTTTCAAAAGATAAAGTTTGTAGTAAGATCATACTAGGTGAAGCATATGAAGAAGAATAAGGGGTTTACCTTAATAGAACTTTTAGCAACCATTGTATTAATGGGTTTAATTATTCTAATGGTATTTCCATCGATTAATCGTTTAAGACAAAATAATGAAGCACAAACTTATGAATTATATGGAGAAAGTATGGAAGAAGCCGCTAGAGTTTATGTTGGAAAAGAAGGAGAAGATTTAACTTCTTTAGGAACCAATCATTGGATAGGATGTGTAGCCATTGATCTTAAGGATGATTTAATTGCCAATGATTTAATTGATACTTTTGAAGATAATGGAGCAGTTTGTAATCAAGGAACGGTTCTTTATCAAAAAACAGAAGAGGGAGAGAAGTATTCTTATAATTTAACTTGTACCAAAGAAGGAGAAGTAGTTTATCAAAAACAAGATGTTAGTGATAGTATCATTAACAGTTGTACCCAAACCGCTACGGAAGTACCAACCTATCGAATTGACACTGCACAAATAACTGGTGGAACGATTACCAAAGTGCAACGGTTTGAAAAAGCGGGAGAAACAGTTACTTTTGAAGTTAATCCAGAAGGTAATTTCACATATTATGGGGCAACCATTAAAGATACTAGAGGTAATAATTTAATTACTCTAGATCAAAATACAACCAGTTTTAAAATGCCAGAACAAGCGGTTACTATTTCTCCTAAATGGAAATATAACGATTTAAAAGTAATGAATCTAGATAATTCTAGAGACACTACTTGGTCTTCTAATCTTACCGATGGTGCAATAATGAATTGGAGTTTTGATACAAACAGACATTACTTTGGCGGAACGATAGGAACTACAGGAAATTCTCGCCGTGGCTTTTGGACGGATAAGTCTTATGATTTAACTCATTATGCAACCTTTCAGATGAAGGCCTATGAATATACTACCAATAGTAGTTATAGTGCCGATACTTATCATATTACGATGTATGCTGGTGTCGCGAAAAACAATACCACTTGGCCTCATGCAGGAACAGCCAAAAAAGAATTAAAAGCTACGGGCCATATGAAATATGTGACTTTAGATGTAGATATTACGAATCTAACCGGAACCTATTATCTAGGTTTTGAAATCTTATCGAATTCCCATCCCTTTGGTTGTAATGTAACCCATGCCACTTTAATAGGAAGAGTCTATCAATAAAAGGAGAAGTAACAATGAAAACAATCGAATTACTAGCACCCGCTGGAAATATGGAATCCTTCTATCAAGCTATCAATGCTGGCGCCGATGCCATTTATTTATCGGGAAAATCTTTTGGCGCTAGAAGCTATGCTCAAAACTTTACCGAAAAAGAATTAAAAGAAGCCATCCAGCTTGGAAAAATATATGGTGTAAAAGTCTATGTCACCATGAATACGCTCATCAAAGAAAAAGAAGTAGAAGAATTTTTACAACAAGTAGAGTTTTTATATCAAAATGGTATCGATGCGATTCTAATGCAGGACTTTGGGATGATTTGTCTATGCCTTGAAAAATATCCAAACCTAGAAATTCATGCCTCAACTCAGTTTAATAGTAGCAGTGTTGAAACCATTGATTTATTAGCAAAACTAGGGGTAAAAAGAGTGGTTTTACCAAGAGAAATGACCAAAGAAGAGATCAAAGAAATAAAAACACCGATCGAAAAAGAGATCTTTATCCATGGTGCCCTTTGCGTTAGTTATTCTGGCAACTGTTTAATGAGTCAAATGCAAGGAGGAAGAAGTGGAAATCGAGGAGAATGTGCCGGATGTTGTCGTCTTCCTTATCAATTATTTTTAAAAGATCAAAAAATAAAAGAGGGTTATCTTTTATCGATGAAAGATCTGAATGTCAGTGATCACTTAGAAGAATTAACAGATCTTGTCGATAGTTTAAAAATAGAAGGAAGAATGAAAAGCCCTACTTATGTCTATTATGTCACAAAGTATTATCATGATTTATTACATGGAAAAGAACCAAAAGAAGAAGAAAGAAAAAGATTACAATCTATTTTTTATCGTGGCAATACCTTAGGTCATTTATTTCATGCTAAAGATTTGATGAATCAAGATTATCCCAATCATATAGGACTTCCCATTGGCAAGGTCATAAAAATAACTGATAAAGAAATCACGATCAAATTAGAAGAAGAACTCTCTCAAGAAGATGGAATTCGTTTCTTAGAAAGTAAAAAAGGAATGACCGTAAATTTCTTATCCGATCAAAAAGGAAACCTTATTTCCAAAGGAGAAAAAGGACAACTTGTAACCATTGATAATAAAGTGAATTTAACGACTTATGATCAGGTTCATCTAACGAATAGTAAAAGATTAGAAAAAAGTGTATCTGATATCATTACCAAAAAAGTTCCCCTAGAAATAACCTTTGAAGCTTCTATAGGAAAAGCATGGAATTTAACTTTCAAAGATGATAAAAATCATCAAGTAACTTATACCGGAACAATCGTCGAAGAAGCAAAAACCGCTCCTTTAGAGCCCTCAAGAATCAAAGAACAATTAGAAAAACTAGGCAACAGTCCTTTTATTTGTTCTCATATTGAAATGAAAATGGATGAAAATATATTTCTTCGTATTGGGGAATTAAATATGGCTAGAAGAACTCTTTGTGAAAGATTAGTTGGCAAGAGAATCAATGATTATAAAGAACCTATTATTTTAGAAGAGAAAAAGAAAGAGAAAAAAGAAGCGATGGAAAAGATAAATTATCAAGAATATGAAGAAATACCGAGAAATCTTTTTCATGTAACCAAAGCTTTAAAAGAAAAAAGTATTGTTCATGAAATAATAGAAATTCCAAAAGGAATCAAAGCGATTGGAGCGACAAGTTTAAATGTTTTTAATTCTTATACCGCTTATTATTTATTTCAGCATGGATATGATGCGATCAGTTTATCAACGGAATTAACGGAAGAAGAGCAAGAAGACTTGTGTCAACAGATTCATATAAAGTATGGTTCCATTCCTATTTTTATTCAAAGTAAGGGTAGAGTAGAAGTGATGGTTATCAAAGGAAATCCATTAGAGTTAAAAGAAAATATTCTTTATCAATTAATCGATCCGAAAAAGAATTCTTATCCTGTTTTCTACGATGGTAGATTAACACATATAAAGTCAAGTTATGAGCTCCAAAAGAAAGAAGAAAACTTTGGAAAAGAGGTTTACTATTTCTAAAGAACGATGTTATAATGTAAGAAAATAGGAGCAAGGTTATGAAAAAGATCTGGGAGTTTTCAAAAGAATTCATGAGAAAATTATCAGGGAAGCAGAAACTAGGGATTGTTTGTGCTCTTTTTCTATTGGTATTTCTAACCACTCTTCCATTCGCTTTTGCTGCTTTAACTCCCATAAGAAGTGTCTTTATTACTTCAGAAGAGTTAAATTATCAAGAGCAAGAACCAGGCGCTTGGCAAATTATAAAAAGTGCCGAATGGACTGGAAGAGGCAAAGCCCGGATTACTTTTGAACTTGATACCATTCGTAAAGTAAAAGAAGCCGGTTTAGGATGCCTTCCAGATG
>CALVJC010000002.1 GCA_944331945.1 uncultured Bacilli bacterium | reverse complement strand
CATCTGGAAGGCATCCTAAACCGGCTTCTTTTACTTTACGAATGGTATCAAGTTCAAAAGTAATCCGGGCTTTGCCTCTTCCAGTCCATTCGGCACTTTTTATAATTTGCCAAGCGCCTGGTTCTTGTTCTTGATAATTTAATTTTTCCGAGGTAATTGTAACACTTTTGACGGGAGTTAAAGCAGCAAAAGCGAATGGAAGAGTGGTTAGAAATACCAATAGAAAAAGGGCACAAACAATCGCTAGTTTCTGCTTCCCTGATAATTTTCTCATGAATTCTTTTGAATATTCCCAGATCTTTTTCATAACCTTGCTCCTATCCTCTTACTTTAATTGTAACATACAAACTATTTTTTACAAAGAAAAATAGGACTATTTTTTGTCCTATTCCTGGTTTTTTTAGGCTTTACTTCCTATTTTTGTAAAATCTTGGGTCTTTCTCTTAACTGAAATTGACGATTGTCTTCGATCGTTTCTTTTGTGATCGTTAGCTCATCATAACGATCGGGGTGTTCTTCAATTTCTTGATAAGCTCGCCAAGTACTATCACTGACAATGCCTCCTAGGGCTCTTGCGCCTGTTTGTCTTTGATAAGCAACTTCAGCAGCTTTTTGATAATAAGAATCGTCTACCTTTAAAGCGACTCCTAAACTCTCAAAGACTTCTTTTTCATTTTGTAAAGGAGATTCTTTTCCACGTCTTAATATTTCTTCTAAATCTTTTGGACCTAAGTTATTAAGATGCACAATGATCGGAAATCTTCCCATAAATTCCTTGGTCATCTTTCCTAACTTCACAAAGTCTTCTAATTGTGGTTCTTTCCGTTGTACCTCTTCTTTCTTTCCAAAGCCGATCAATTCTTTCTTCGCCGCTACTTTTTCATAAACATCTAAAAAAGCCCCTCCTGCAATAATGATCATATTATTGGTACTAATAGGAATACTCTTCGCTGCATATTTGCTTTCATGAGCGCTATAAGTTGTGCCATCTAAGAATTTCAAAAGAATATTTAAAACGGCTTTTCCAGCAACATCTTCATTACTTGATGTTCCTTTTTTATCAATCTCATCAAAGAAAAGAATAGCATGTTCTGTTTTCTCAATATTATAATTACAATCCTTATAAAGTTCGTATAACACTTCTTCGATATCTCTTCCAACATATCCCGGTGCCGTCAATTGGCCAGAATCCACAATTTTAAAAGGGCGATTTAAGTATTTAGCAATCATGGACATAATTTTGGTCTTCCCTACTCCGGTTGAGCCGGTTAATAAGATTCCCTTTTTCTCTTCCCCATGTTCCATTCGACTTAACTCCGTGACAATGCGGTCAATGGCCTCATCTTGGACAAGCACGGTTTCTTTGATTTTCGCTTTCATTTCTTTCGAAGATAAGTTTTTCTCTCTTTCTTGAAAAACTTTGGCACTTTCTTCGGCTTTGGAAGTAGTAAGTTTCTTGTCACGGGCTTGCAATAAGACATCTTTCATCTTTTCCAAATCTTGTTTCGAAAAGTTTTGTTTTTCTTGCTGCTTATCCTTAAATTCTTCTTTTGTAAACATTTCTGTTAAATCGATTGTTTTCGTTAAGACTTTATTTTCTAGACGGCTTTCCGTAGCGAAATAGATCTTATCTGCATTTTCATCAGTATAATCAAGAATGGCTTCTTTTAAGGGCTTACAAGGATATTTCTCTCTTAACTCACTAAAACTCATAGGATTTACAAAAGCATATTCTACTTCACTATACATGAAAGCAGGTTCTTGATAAGGAAAATATTCTTCCCCTTCCATGGTACAAAAGCTATCCTCTTCTTTATCATATTCTCCCTTGATGGTAAGAACAACACTATATAAAAAATAACCTTCTCCGATACAATGTTTTCTTAATAAGGTTGCAACATATTTTTGATTCATATTTATCCCCCTAAACGTGTTTGGTATTTCCAGTTTAAAACTTATTTTATCATATGTCAAATAGAAGAAAATTGTTTATAAGATCTTAAATTTTCTCCTTCTGCTTGATAGATAGCAATCTCTTTTCCTTGTTCTTCAAATAAAACAAAATCTTTGATTCCATACTGATTTTTGATAGGATGACCATTTTTTATTTTTGTTTTCTCCTCTACTGGAATGGGTAATGCTTTCATATCCAGTGCTTCTTTGATCGAAAGAAAGGGAGTATCGGAAGTGATGTCATCAAGGACATAACATTCTTCTAACGAAAACTTTCCTTGTTTGGTTCTTATAAGATTGCTCATCGTAAAGAATTGGCCACAGGAAAGGCTAAGATCTCGAATGAGACTACGGATATAAGTTCCTTTTGAGACAACTGTTCGGAAGGTAAAAGAGTCTTCCGTCATATTTTGTAATTCTAATTCATAAAGGATAACATGTTGTTTTGGTAAAGAGACTTCTTTGTTTTCTCGAGCATATTGATATAACTTTTTTCCTTTCACTTTTTTAGCGGAATATAAGGGAACTTCTTGATCATATTCTCTTGGGAAGGTTTGAAAGACGTCTTGCAACTTTTCTTGATTTAAGTGGGAATCTCCTTTTTCCAATATGATTCCTTCTACATCTAAGGTATCGGTTTTATAGCCGACTTTGACGGTAGCGATATACTCTTTGGTACAAGCTGTTAATAATTCGTTGATTTTGGTGGCTTGATTGATGGTAATGACAAGAACTCCTGTCGCGAGAGGATCAAGAGTACCATTGTGGCCTATTTTTTGTGTATCAAAAAGAAAGGTCAGTTTGTTTACCACTTCTCTTGAAGTCATCCCTTTGGGTTTGTTGACGAGGAGAACTCCCGAACGATTATATTTTTCCTCATATTCTTCTAAAGTTAGTTGTTCTTGTTCTATTTTTTGGGCGGTACTCTTTCCTACATAGCGAAAATGCCAAGGTTCATAGGAATAACCAGTGATTGTCTCTTTTCCCTTTGGGTAGCGCAAAATAAGACCAACTTTACTTAATTCTTGATGGATTTTTTGAAAAACAGGTTCTTGTTCTTTGGCGAGCAAGTCATCATTTTCTAGAATCTTCTTCCCATTCTGTTCTAAATAAATATCAAAACAAAGGCCCGTATGATGTTCACTTTCTCCGACTTTGGCAACATATTTTTTAACATAATCATCCCCATATTCTTTTTGAAACTCATCGATGATTTCTTGCTGTTCGGAAAAAGATCGATAGCCACTCGCTAACTCAATCGTAATTCCTTGTTCTTTTAAATTCTTTTTTAAAAGCTGATAGGCCTTGCTGGCTCTTTTATCCAGTAAAATTTCTTCCTTTAACGAATTTTCCTCTTTTACGAAAGTGGTTTCTTTTACTTTTGGGCAAGGATGGGTTTTATTGACTAGAATCTTCTCGTTCATGATCTTCTTCCTTTACTTGCTCTAAGATCTTTTCAATATGCTCTCCATAAGCAATGGACTCATCATAATGAAAGCTTAACTCTGGGGTATGACGAATTTCAATTCTCTTACTTAATTCACTGCGCAAAAAGCCTTTGGCCCGGTTCAGAGCTTGTAGGGTTGATTCTTTTTTACTTTGATCAAGAACGGTAACATAAACTTTACAATAACTTAAATCACTTGATAAGTCACAGCCGGTGATCGTCACAAAATGAATGTCTTCATCTTTTACTTCCGTCATTAAAATTTTACTCAATTCTTCTTGAATGGCATCGTTATAACGTTCTATTTTAATATTTTCCATGTTCTTTCCTTCTTTCTATATCAAAAGTATAACAAAAAAACAGATTTGATTGTAGGTTTTTGCATTATTTCTTGCTTTTTTTGCTTATTTTTATATAATAAAAAAGAAAGACGGGGGAATCTTTATGAAGATCGATATGCCACTTGTAGAAGATTTGAAAAATGGTAATTTGCAAAGAAGTAACTTTTTTAAAGAACAATTGCGAAAAGAATTGAATGGTTCTTTTTTAAAGGAAGAAGAAAAAGAAGCTTTGGTAGAGCAAGCTTTTCTAGAAGCGGTAGAAACTTACACGAAGGAGACTGCTGTTCGCTTTCCTTTTTACGCGAAATCTATCTTAAAGAAATTAGAAAAAGCCCAAGCACCCGCTACTATGGTAGAAAATAATTATTTTTCTTATGAGGAAATGAGAATTCTACAATTTTATTTTACTCATTCTTTTGATTCTAGTTTGCTTGTAAAAGAGTTATCTATGCCTTTCGATAAGACGATTCAAACGATTCAAAAGTTTTACCATATTTATAAAAAACAACCGCGTGCCATGAAAGAATTGTTCCCTGATGTTTCTTCCTTTTCTCCACAAAGAAAAGAAGCGAAGAAAGAAGAGAAAGAAAGATTAAGTCAGGATGAGCTTGAACTAATCGGTTCTTTTACTGGGGAAATTGATGATGTTTGCCTTGATATTGCAGAGTTAGCGCAAAAATATCATCAAACAGAATATGCAATCAAAGAAAGTCTCGAGCAAGCGATTCGAAAGTTGAAAAGAGAAGAAAATCGTCTTTTATTAGAGAAAACTTATCCCAATGCCCTTTCGATGTTAAAAATCCGGAGAAAACTTCTTAATGATTCTGTTCATTCTGTCTCTAAAAGAAAAACTTCTACTACGTATTATGGACCTATTGCTATTCTTACTGAAAAAAATAAAGACTTCCTTTTGAAATTAAAGGAACAAGAGGAAAACTTTCTCACAAATCAAGAAATAGCAGAACAGCTTGGCTATTCGATTAAATATTTTCATTCGGTGGAAGCTAAACTGTTTCGTAAATTAAAAAAACATGAAGCGTTATATGAACAAGCAAAAGAAATTTATCCTCATTTGTCTTTGGAAAAACAGATCAGTTTTTCTACTCCAGAACGATTGATGATTCGTGCCTTCAAAGAAAAAGTGGAAAAACCTTTGATGAGTGAGGAAGAAATGAGAGAGAAAATGCCTTTTCCAAGTGATCGTTCCTATCGGCTTGCCAAAAAAAAGCTTTATCAAAAATTACAGGAACATGAAGTTCTAAAGGAACAATTAGAGCACTTCTTGCCTGCTTATCAAGACTATCTCTTTCCGCCAGAGAAAAAGAAAGAGGAAAAAGAAGAAAAAGTAACAACCTTTTCCCCACAAGAAGAAGCATTCCTTTCTCTTTTTGAACGGCAATATCAGGAACTACTTACCAATCAAGAAATCTTGAAAGAGACAACATTTCAAACGAGTCAAGGACTTTCTCGCTTTAAATCTAGTTGGAAGGAGAAAATAGAACAAAACGAAGCTCTTTTCAAACTCGTAACCGAAAAATACCCTCATGCTTTTCTTTCTCTTCCTCTTTCTGACTCAGAGAAACTTCTCTTAAGGAGCGTGAAAGAACAGCAAGAAAATCCGACGATAACCGAAGATGAAATCGTGAGAAAGTATGGTTACTCTTCTTTTGGTTATTATCGCAACGCCAAAAATAACTTACTTCAAAAAATCAAAGAACAAGAGGTTTTAAAAGCATACTGTCAAGCTTTTTTTTCAAACATAGAATCTTCTTCTCCCGAAGTTTTTTCCCAAAAAGAAAAAAATCTTTTACGAGCGCTAGAAAGACAATATGATGAATTTTTGACCTTAAGTGAAACGATGGCTCTACTTCCCTATCAAAGTCAAAGGCAATTTTTAAATGCGAAGACAACGTTAACGGAAAGAATAAAAAAACAAGGACTTATCGAAGAAGCCAAAGGGATAGCTTTGAATTATACCGAATGGAAGAGGGATCCTTTGAAATTCGATCAAAGCAAGCGCCTACTAAAGGCTTTGGATAAACAAGCAAGAGATTCTTCTTTTACGGATCAAGATATCGTTCAAGAACTAAATTATGCTAACGTAAAATCGTTTCATGCGGCCAAAGAGAAATTATACCAAATCATTCTTTCCGATCCTTCCTTAATCGAACGGGTTACAAAAGTTTTCCCCAGCTTAGAAAAGGCGGTCCGTTCTTTACAAACAAAGAAACAGAGAGATGAAAAATTAGAATATCAGTATTTTGCGCTAGCAGAAAGACAAGTAACCGAACTTTTAACCATCAGAGAAATCATACAGGATCTTTCTCTAAAAAATTATGCAAATTTTGCTAGACTTCGGAAACAAATAGAACAAAAGTTGGCAGAAGATAAAGCTTATTATGCCAAAATAAAAGAAGAGTTCCCGCATTTTGATGAACCAATCACGATAAAAGACTCGACCCGTTTGCTCTTCCGGGCTTTGAAAAAACAAAGAGAAGATCCAAGTATTACCGATCAACAAATTGCAGAACAACTGCACTTTGCATCTTTAAAAGATTATTTTGATACCAAACAAAGAACCTTAAAACGCCTAGAACAGGATGAAAACATGCAACAACAGCTAAACGTGTTTTTGAAAGGATTCATGGAAGCACCGCAAAATAGTTCTTTTTCAAAACAAGAACAACAGATGCTTACTCTTTTAGAGAAACAATATACCGATTTATTAACCAATCGGGAAATTAGAAAATTGACCAATTTACAAGCGGATAGTGCCTTTCATTTTTTCAAAAAAAAGTTAGAGCAGAAAATTCAATCAAGTCCTACTTTGGAAGAAGAAGCAAAAGAGTTCTATCCTCATTATTCGAAAGCAGATCCTACCCTTACGGATCAAAATCGTCTTTTATTGAGATATTTAAAAGAACAAAAAGAGGATCCTTCCATTACCGATCAACAAATCAAAGAAAAATTAAAATATCAAAATGATTTATCTCTTACGCAAGCAAAGTGTCGACTTAAGAAAAAAATTCTAGCGAGTGAAAAATTACAAGAACAATTAAAAGACTATTCCCCTATGCTTGGTAATTCTTATGAACAGAGGAAAATGGCTCTAACAGAGAGAGAAAAAGAACTCTTGCAAATTCTAAGACAAGAAGAAGAAGGAAAGATCTCCTTAGAAGAAGCGATCGAACTTTCTCAGTATAAAAACAAAAATAGTTTTTATAGTATGAAGCGAACACTAAAGGTGAGAATAAAAAATAATCCTCCATTACAAGAAGAAGCCAAAGAGATTTATCCGCACTTTATGGAGAAAAAGAGCAAATCCTTGTTATTAACGGAACAAGAATTTCGGCTTTTACAAGATATTTATGCGATTCAAGGAACAGAATACAAATCACAGGGAGTGATTGCAGAAGCGCATGACTTAAAACCTGCTACCTTTTATTTCAAAAAGAAAAAAATGGAAGAGAAATTAGAACATCAAGAGACCATGAAGGTTGTTCTTACCAAATGGCCAACCTTTCAAGAAGACCGTCTTATTCGACAGAATTTTTCTAAGAAACAGAGTATTTCCTTATCGGAAGAAGAATTAAGAACCATTAAAAGAAAAAGCCGTCAATGGGACTTCCCTTTTCAACCAAAAGAAGAAGATACAAAAACAAATTTATGGAATGGAATCCAAAATTTAGAAAACTCTATTTTTTCGGATTATGCGAGTCATTGTACTTACGAACAAAAAACCATGTTAGCTTTACGCTTTGGATTCTTTAATCGACATCCCTTCCCGACAAAAGATATTGCCGAATTATTTCAAGTAGAACCAGAAGAAGTGATGGAACTTAGTAAACAATGTCTTATTCATTGTAAAGATAAATTAA
>CALVJC010000001.1 GCA_944331945.1 uncultured Bacilli bacterium | reverse complement strand
AAAAATATATGACTTTTTTAAACAACAGAGAAGACTTTGAAACAACCATTTATAGAGTTGGAGATGGGATTGCCGTAAGTAAAAAAAAGCAGTAGACTAGAAGAAAGAGAGGTGCTAAGAAATGTTTATATTAAACGATATTACAAATGTATGTAATGATTATGCTATAGCAAGAGCACTAAGTTTAATTAAGTTTGCTTATCAGACTATTTGTATTTTAGTACCTATTTTCTTGATTGTTGCAGCAAGTATTCAAATTGCGTCCATGGTCGGGAATCCCGATCAAAAAGAGGGCGGCAAGAAAATCGGTATGAAATTTGTTTATGCCATTGTCATTTTCTTTCTCCCTTGGTTAACCAATTATGCCATTGCTTTCTTACAAAACAGTGGCTTAAGTATCAGTCGTACCGATGTGGTCGCCTGTTGGAATGCTGGAGATGCCGTAAGTGAAACCATCGGTAGTCCTGCTGACTATGGGAATATTCCACCAACTACCTCCGGAAATGGACTAATCGGTGATTTATCTGCTTTGAAAATCTATGCCCAAAAAGCTTTAGAAGAAGCCGCGGCAAATACGAGTAGTGCTGCTGGAGCCATTCTCCAAGGAGGAGAGCCTGTTCCAATATACTATCAAGGAGACTATGCTGACGTTGTTCTAGGAGGTAGTAGTACTGTATCCAATGCAGGATGTGGATTCACTTCTGTTTCCATGGTTTTAAGCTATTTTCTCGATGAAACCATAACCCCACGAGAATTTGTTGATGATTGGGCAAGACAATATTATGTTAGTGGAGCTGGTATGAGTTGGGAATTACCTGCCGCTGCTGCTAGTAAATATGGTATTGGCTCAGTAAGACAAGTCGATCCATCTCAAATAGATGAAGTATATGCCGCTTTACGAAATGGCCAAGTAGTTCTTTGCTCTCAAGGGCCGGGTTTATTTACCAGAAATGGTCATATTATTACTCTACGTGGTTTAGATTCGAGCGGAAATGTATTAGTAAATGATCCAAATTATAGTAATGCCGTAGGAAAGGGTTATAACAACCGAGCTTTTGATATTAATAGTGAAATTAATTCAACCGCGAAACAATATTGGATTTTTCCCAAAAAATAATATTTCATAATGTGCACTCCAAGGAAAGAGAGGTACCAGAAGATGTTTATATTAAATGATATTACAAATGTGTGTAATGACT
The DNA here is from genome assembly GCA_944331945.1 of uncultured Bacilli bacterium. GTDB lineage: Bacteria > Bacillota_I > Bacilli_A > RF39 > UBA660 > Onthousia. Next base: position 2,302 of record CALVJC010000001.1, on the reverse strand, counting down.
ATGCCATAGCAAGGGCCTTAAGCCTGATTAAGTTCGCTTATCAGACCATTTGTATTTTGGTGCCCATTTTCTTAATTGTTGCCGCTAGTATTCAAATCGCTTCCATGGTTGGAAATCCCGACCAAAAGGATGGTGGCAAGAAAATTGGTATGAAATTTGTTTATGCCATTATCATTTTCTTCCTCCCTTGGTTGACCAATTATGCAATTGCTTTCTTACAAAACAGTGGCTTAAGTATCAGTCGTACCAATGTGGTTGCCTGTTGGGATGCCGGAGATGCCGTAAATGAAACGATCGGTAATCCTGCTGACTATGCCAATATTCCACCCACTACCTCTGGGAATGGTTTGATTGGAGATTTATCCGCTTTAAAAATCTATGCCCAGCAAGCTTTAGAAGAAGCCGCGGCGAATGCCCAAAACAATTCTGCTGGTACCATTCTTCAAGGAGGACAACCAGTTCCTATTTACTATCAAAGTGATTATCCCGATGTTGTATTAACAGGAAGTAGTACGGTTTCCTCTTCAGGATGTGGCTTTACCTCCGTTGCTATGGTTATCAGCTATTTAACAGGAGAAACCGTAACCCCACGAGATATTGTGGATGATTGGTCAAGAGAATATTATGATCCAGATGCTGGAATGGAGTGGACTTTCCCAGGCGCTGCTGCAGAGCACTACGGAGTTGGTACCGTGACAAGAACCACGGATGGGGATCAAGTGTTACAAGCCTTAAGAAATGGGCAAGTCGTCATCACTTCTCAAAAAAATGGAATCTTTAATACGACCGGAAATGGACATATCGTTGTTTTAAGAGGTCTAAACGCTCAAGGACAAGTTCTTGTAAACGATCCAAACTACAGCAATGCTATAACCCGAGGCTTTAATAATAGAGGTTTTGATTTTGAGAGTGAAATTGATTCTACTTCACAACAATATTGGATCTTTCCAAAAAAATAAATAAGAGGGGATAAGAGTTATGAAAAAGAAAAAGAAGTATATTATTTTAATCGTCGTTCTTGTAGTGGTAGCCATTCTATTGATTTATTTTCTTCTCAGTTTAAATACACCCTTATTAACACCCGTAAAAAGAATACAGGAACAAAATAGCCAACTAAGTAATAGTACCATAAGAAAGATAAACGAGAATCTATTGAATGAAATTACTTCGCTTGGAATAAACGAAGATGAAAATCTTTATCTATCCGATAATGATACCTATCAAAATGGGACTTATCAAGGCCGTTTTGTATCAGAAGAAGGTTATACCTATCAATTTACTATTGACTGTGATACCGCCGAAGTTGATTTAATTGAAATAGCGAAAGTGCAACTTGCCCGAGAAGCGTTAGAACTTGACCAAGGTGGCTTTGACCCGAACGAAAGATAAGGAGGATAACTATGGATGAAGAAAAGAAAATCAAAATAATACGACTTATTTTTATCATTGTGGGCATTGTTTTAATTGTTGCCTTTATCATTGGATTAATTGTCACCGGGGATAATGGAACAGGAAGCACTACTTCGAATAATAATAGTAATAACGAAGATTCCCTTGTAGAACAGAGAACAAGTTATACCTATCCTGATTCAGAGGTACAATCTTTCCTCCCTTATATCAACTTAGACTCTGATGATGCTTCTACCGTGAATGCAGAACTAAATAATCGCTACAATCAAGCCATTCGCACGGGAAATATTCAATTCACTTATCGTTATAGTGAAGGAGAAGATTACTTATCCTTAGTAGCCATCACCAACCGTATTGATTCTGAAACAGGAAATCCCTATTCTACCTTTGAAACCTATAACTTTGATTTAGAAACAGGATCTTTACTTTCTACTGCTGAATTATTAAATCGCTTTGGAAAAACGATGCAACAAGCAGCTGCTAGCTTTGAACATGTCATGGAGACATACTATGAACAAGAATTAGAAAGTATGTACTTTACCGAGGAGATGTGCGATTATAACTGTTTCCTAAACTTAAGAGGCATCACTGACTACTCGAATGACATTAAACTATTTGTCGAGCATGACGAATTAAAATTCTACCGTGCCTTTCAAGCTTTCTCTATTTATGGAGAAGAACAATTTTATCGTAACGAAGATTTTCTCTTTGAATTTGAATAAAGAGTCTTGAAAAAGACTTTTTCCTTTGCAAAAGAAAAAAGAGTGCTATAATAATAGGTCGATAGGAGGAAGAAAAATGCCAAAAACCGTTTTAATTACCGGAGGAGATCGAGGCATCGGCAAAGCGATTGCCTTAGAATATGCCAGCCATGGTTACCAAGTGATCCTTA